>NZ_JAEPRP010000161.1:5057-17455 GCF_016652895.1 Ensifer sp. SSB1 | reverse complement strand
GCGAGATCGAGCACGACCCCGCAATGCTGCTGGTCGGCCAGCCGACGCGCGGGGTCGATATCGGCGCCATCGAATTCATCCATCGAAGGCTGATCGAACTGCGCGACCAGAACAAGGCGATCCTTCTCGTGTCGGTGGAACTCGACGAGATCAGGGCGCTCTCCGACCGCATTCTCGTCATGTTCGATGGCGCGATCGTCGGGGAGGCAAGTCCGGACGCCTCGGAGCGCGAACTGGGCCTGCTCATGGCTGGCATTACGCAAGAAGATCAAGGGAGAGGCTAAGTGGCCAGCTTTCTCAATGTAAGGCGGATCGTCGATTTCGCGGTCCTGCCACTCATGAATGTCGCCGTTGCGCTCCTGATTTCAGGACTTGTGGTGCTCTTCGTCGGTCAGAACCCGCTGGAAGCGGTGGGCTATCTGATCAGCGGATCGCTGGGATCGGGTGAGGGGATCGGCTTCACGCTCTACTTCGCCACCAGCTTCCTGTTCACGGGGCTTGCGGTTGCGGTGGCGTCCCATGCCGGCCTCTTCACGATCGGAGCCGAGGGACAGGCCTATCTCGGTGGTCTCGGTATCGCGCTCGTCTGCCTGTCGCTTGACCGCATCGTCCCATGGTACGTGACGCTCGTTCCGGCGGCGGCGGCGGGAATGCTGTTTGGCGCGGCATGGGCCTTCATCCCGGCCTATCTCCAGGCCAAGCGCGGCAGCCACCTCGTCATCACGACGATCATGTTCAATTTCATCGCTTCGTCGATCATGATCTACGTGCTGGTCAATCTGATCAAGGAACCGGGCAGCATGGCGCCGCAGACGCGCCTCTTCGACAGCGGCGGTCTCGTGCCGAAGCTCGGGGAAATCCTGCCGGTCAACATCGGAACCGCACCGCTCAATGTCAGCCTGTTCATTGCCATCGCGGCCGCGGTCTTCGTCTGGGTCCTGATCTGGAAGACGAAGCTCGGTTTCGAAATCAGGGCGACGGGTGCCAATCCGGCCGCGGCCCGGAACGCTGGCATCAGTTACGTCAAGATCACCATCGTCTGCATGCTGATATCGGGCGCTCTCGCGGGGCTTGCTGGCATCAACATCCTGATGGGCGACCTGGGCAAGCTGCAGCTTGATTTCCCGGCCGGCATCGGCCTGGTCGGGGTTGCCGTCGCCCTCATGGGGCGCGGCCATCCGGTCGGGATCGCCATCGCGTCGGTCCTCTTCGGGGTCCTCTATCAGGGCGGTGCGGAAATCTCCTTCTGGATGCCGAACGTCACGAGGGAGCTGATCATGCTCATCCAGGGACTGGTCATTCTCTTTGCCGGCGCGCTGAGCCTGATGTTCCGGAAGTCGGTCTATTCGCTGGCCGATCTCCTGCGCTTCTCGAAACCGGAGGCCTGAGCAATGCAAGAGTTCATGTCCACGACCATTCTTCTGCTCAGTTCGACGCTCCGCCTGTCGGTACCGTTGATCCTGTGCGGACTGGCAGGCCTCTACTCCGAACGTTCTGGGGTGTGGGACATCGGCCTTGAAGGCAAGATGCTGTTTGCCGCCTTTGCTGCTGCCGCCGCCGCCTATCAGTTCGATTCAGCCTGGGTCGGGTTGTTCTTCGCGATCCTCGTTGCCGTTCTCCTGAGCCTCATTCACGGCTTTGCCTCCGTGACGCACCAGGGAAACCAGATCATCTCCGGGGTGGCGATCAACTTCATTTCATCGGGCCTGACGGTTCTCCTGGCGGTCGGCTGGTTCGCGCTCGGCGGCAGGACTCCACAGCTTCAGCCCGAGGCGCGTTTCCCGACGGTGGTGCTTCCCTTCGCCGAGGAGATGCGGTCGGTTCCTGTCATCGGTCCGATCTATGCCGACCTGATTTCCGGCTACAATATCCTCGTCTATGTCGCCTTCGCGGCCGTGCCTGTCACATGGTGGGTGTTCCACCAGACGCGGTTCGGCCTGCGCCTGCGCGCCGTCGGTGAAAATCCCGCTGCGGTTGATACCGCCGGCATATCCGTGGATTGGCTTCGTTATCGGGCGTTGCTCTGTGGCGCGATCCTGTGCGGCATTGCCGGGGCCTATCTGTCCGTCGCCCAGTCGGCAGGCTTCGTCCGGGAAATGTCCGCGGGCAAGGGCTACATGGCGCTGGCGGCGCTGATCTTCGCCAAATGGCGCCCGGTGCCCGTCCTGTTTGCCTGCCTTCTTTTCGGCTTCCTGGAAGCCTTTTCGATCCGCTTTCAGGCGTTCGATTTCGGACTGGGGTCGGCGCTCTCGACGCAGATCGTACAGTCTCTCCCCTATGTCCTCACAGTGGTTCTGCTGGCCGGCTTCATGGGCCGCGCCATCCCCCCCAAAGCGGGCGGCATACCTTACACGAAAGAGCGTTGAATGACTGAACGTATTATCATTGATTGCGATCCTGGCGTTGACGATGCCGCGGCTATCATGCTCGCTTTCGGGTCGAGCGAAGTCGAGATACTCGGCATCACTGCGGTCGCCGGCAATATCCCCCTGGAGAAGACGGAGGCCAATGCCCGGCTGATCTGCGAGTTGGCCAACCGAACGGATATCCGCGTTTTCCAGGGCTGCGGCCGGCCGCTGCTCTATCCCGACCGCGCTGGCGTCACCGTGCACGGCAATGACGGGTTGGGGGACATCGGCCTGCCAAAGCCCAAGTCGGCGCCGGCAGAACGCACCGCCGTCCAGTTCATCATCGATCAGGTGCGGTCCGCGCCTGGCGAGGTGACGCTTGCGGTGCTCGGCCCCATGACCAACATCGCTGTGGCTCTTTCAATCGATCCGGGCATTGCGCCGCTGATCAGGCGCATTGTCTTCATGGGCGGCGCGGCCTTCTGCCCGGGTAACATAAAAGAACGGGCGGAGTTCAACTTCTACTTTGACCCGCACGCCGCGCAGGCGGTTGTCGCGTCCGGCATTCCCATGGTCATGTTCGGTCTCGACGTCACCCACAAGGCGATTATCACGAAGGAACGGACGGAACGGCTGAAGCGCCTGGGGAAGATCAGCGGCACCATATCCGACATGCTAAACGCCTACGGCGCAGGCGATCCTTGCCTGCACGATCCCTGCGTCATCGCCTATCTCATAGAGCCCGAGATCTTCTCTGGCGTCGAAGGTTTCGTCGAGGTGGACTGCAGCTCTCCCCTGGCAATCGGACAGAGTGTCGTCAGCGTCACCAAGCGGGAACTCGCCGGTCGCGCACCGAACTGCCTAGTCATGACGGAGGTTGATCACGACCGGCTGTTTGCCCTCCTCGAAGAGCGTTATGCACGGGTGGAACTGCAAGCTGCCTAGCTTTGCACGGGCGATGACGAGTTCGCTTGTGGTCGCCCGGCTTCGGCAATACCCGCCATGGCTCGCCGGTGGCGTCGATCTCAAGGTCGACCGCTGCCGCCAAAGAACGATATCGCCCGGACGCCGACGCGGCCGGGCAGGAGGGCGCTCCAAGGTGCTGCGTTCCTCACAGGGCTCAGCTGCACACAGCAAGACTTCTCAAGCGCAAATGCACCGCACGCGTACGATCGGGCGCGCCGCGCTCTGGCACCCGTTGTCGGCGCACCGCCCTGGCATTGCGTTCAGACGGTCGCCTTTTCTTGCCGGACTGAAGCCGGTTCCAATCGCGCCGACGTGCCGTAAAGCATTGCAATGTCTTCGCGCAGGAAGGGGGCGCGGTCCCGATCGCCTTGCTCCTGATAGGTTCGGGCATATTGGTGGCCCGAATAGACGGCGGCAGCGATCAGGCCGGGCGCCAGACAGTCGCCCAGGCGGGTAACGGTCTTGATGCCGGCATCAGCCCATTCCGCTTCCCGCGCCTTGAGGTCAAGCCAGAGTGTTTCATCGGGTAGCCGCGCCGAGACCGGGACGAGTGTGCCGCAGGCGATTTGCCGCGTCTTTCCGCTATAGACGCATGAGAGTTCGAGCCGGTCCTTCGTGCGGCCCGCAAGCGCCATCGCGGGGATGATCTCGACGCCGAGCTCGATGAGCCGCCTTTGTACCCGCCCCTGTTCCAGCGTGTTCTTGCTCCACGGTGAAACCTGGGATTCGGGCGTCACAAAGGTCACGGCCCTGCCGGTCCTGGCCAGCAACTCGGCGAGCACGCTGCCGATATAGAAACAATCGTCATCGAAGACGACGACCGGTCCGTCAACGGAAACGGCCGCGGCGCCGTTGGCAAGAAGGGCGTCGGGCGAAACAAGGGCGCCCTCGGAGAGGAAGTCGAGCGGCTGCCGGTGTGTGCGGCCGACGCCGTCGCATCGCCAGCGCGCACCGGTGGCAATGGCGACATGAGGCATGCCGTATTGCAGAACGTCGTCGGCGCTCAGCGGGCTGTGCAGATAGAGTTGGGCATTCACCTGCGTGCTCAGCTGGCCGACGCGCCAGTCGCGCACCCGGCCCCAGGTCGCAAGCCCGGGCAATCGGCATTCGCGCGCGACCCGACCGCCCCATTCACCACCGGCTTCCGCGAGCGCGACGTCGACGCCGCGCTGGGCAAGAGCACGCGCTGCTTCCAGGCCCGCCGGGCCGCCGCCGATGATGAGTGCCGGCTCGGGCGCCGGCGACGACGCAATAATTTCCGGGTGCCAGCCCTTGCGCCACTCCTCGCCGATGGTCGGGTTCTGCGTGCAGCGCATCGGCACGTTGGTATTGTCGCCGGACGTGCAAATGTTGCAGCCGATACATTCGCGGATGTCGTCGACGCGACCTTCCTCGATTTTCTTCGGCAGGTACGGATCGGCGATCGAAGGCCGGGCGGCACCGATGAAGTCGAGGATACCCTGGCGGATTGCCCGCACCATGCTGTCCGGCGAGGTATAGCGCCCGACGCCGACCACGGGCTTTGTCGTGACGGATTTGACGAAGCGGATATAGGGCTCCTGATAGCCTTCCTCGGAGAAGCGGGCCGTCTGGCTGTCGTTGGACCAGTCGGAAAGGTTGACGTCCCAGAGGTCGGGCAATTCGGCGAGGGCCGAGACGATGTCCTTGCCTTCTCCTTCGCTGGTAATGCCGGAAGGCCCCATCAACTCGTCGACTGCGAGGCGCACGGCGAGCGCGCAGGTATCACCGATCGCCTCGCGGGTATCCTCCATGATTTCCCGGAAAAGCCGCAGTCGATTTTCGAAGGAGCCGCCATACTCGTCGCTGCGGTCATTGTGGCGGCGTGACAGGAAGTGCTGCAGCACGCTCATGTCGTGGCCGGCATAGACATAGATGATGTCGAAACCGGCTTTCTTAGCGCGCAAGGCGGCGTTGCGATACCAGCGGCGCATGTCGGCGATATCCGTCTTGTCCATGGCACGCGCCTGGACAGGGTCGAGGCTGTCGCTGATGGCGTGCGATGGGGCAAGCGGGATCATCCGGCTGAAGCGGTTGGCGACATGCAGGCCATTATGCACAAGCTGGATGGCCGCCAGGCTCCCGTGGTGATGGATACGCTCAGTGACGGCGGAGAGTGCGGGCAGATCGCCCTCGTCCCAAAGGCGCGCTTCGTTGGCCGGTGTCAGGTCCGAGGTCGGATGGATCTCCGCCTCCTGGGTCGAGACCACCGCCCAGCCACCCTCCGCCTTCATGCCGCGCAGATGGGCCTCTGCGTTCGGATAACGGTAGCCCATGCCGGAACAGTGCGGCACCTGGTAAAAGCGGTTGCGCGCCGTTACAGGGCCGATCTTGACGGGTTCGAAGAGAATGTCAAAGCGAGGGTCTCGGGACATCGTCACTACCATTAATAGAATTCTGTTTGAGGCGGCGCGGGCCGCCCGGGCTTGATGCGCCCAGCATAACCGGGCGCGTTCGCCTCGCAAGACCATTGCTATACAATTGTATAAATTGCTGCATGGCAAATTGTTTTGATGTCATTTTGCTTCGTCATGATCCCGCACGATACCCCGGGGTCCGCCGCGCCATGACTGGGCTGAGGCCCAGTCCTCTCCGATCTCGATATAATCTGGAAGTGAGGTGCGGATGGGCGATGACGGAAACAGGATGCAGGTTGGGGCGCCAGAAGCAGGTCGTCCGCATCCACGCGTTTGTGTTTGGCTCCAGGCTCCGATTTTGATTGTAGATCCTTATCCTCACACACTATGGTTTTCCGATATCGGTGTGGAACCACAAGGGTGACTTGAATTGACGACCAGTGGTACTCGCGTCTGCGTCGCAATACTTGCCGTGGCTGCCTTTCTCCTTCCCAAAACGGTATCGGCTTCAACGGCAGAGGCGGAGATCGTCGCCAAGCTTGAATCTTGCGCTGCCCGGCTGGAATCAGGCAGCAGCTATGAGAGCTATGTGGTTGGATTTGCCCACGCACAGGAAGTTGTGAGTGGTGCGCTCGAATTCATGCGCAGCAGGGTTGGCCCGACGGAACCTGTGGGGGATGATCCCCAGGCGGCGAAGCGCGACTTTGCGGCAGATCTCTTGGACAATCCGATGCAGGCTCGGTCCCGAGTGTCGGCGCTTGTCGAAGAGTGCTTAGTGCAAACGAGCGCGGCCGAGACGATATTCAATGGAATTGAGACAAGCCGCGCCAACGAACTTGAGGCCGCAGCGAACGCGCAGCGAGAGGCGGTTGCCCGTGCTGAAAGCGAAGCCGCGAGGGCAGAGCAGGCAGAGCGGCGAGCGGTGGCGGCAGAAGCTGCGGCAGAGCGGGCAAAGGCAGAGATCGCAATTCTCAAGGAGCAGCAACGGGAGCAGGCGGAGGCAAGGGCTTCCTCAGACGAAGAGAGCGGAACGAACAAGTCGACGGAAAACTCTGTTTCACTAAACGTGCGGCAAAACGTTCAGCGCGCGCTTCAGGCCAATGGCTACACCATTTTCGAAAGTGCCGAAGAGATGAACTGCATATGGACCGGTTCGGCGCACCTGTGCAATCGGCCCATTGGAGGAATGATGATCAGTATCATGTCGACGCCATATCGTGTCCACATTCTCAATGCAGGCAGCACGATCGATTGCTTGAGGCTTCGCAAAGGTGAACTGGTCGCGCAAGGTAAGGGGGACGACTGCCGATAGTGGCGTTCGCTGGTCCTTCGCCTCCCACAGGGTTACGCCATCCGCTCTGGAGCCAAAGAGGCGTACCAATTGGCACGCATGATCGACGCGGTTGCCAAAAAACCGTAATTGCTTCACCTAGATTGGCATCGACACTCGGCAATAGGAAATGGATCAAAGCTGAATGCGCATATCATACGTCTTCCTTGGTGCATTTCTTGCAATCGTGCAGTCCGCATATGCTGAAGTCGCTCCACCGCCAGTCCTGGAACCGCTGAAGCAGCAGGCACAAGCTGCGCAGTTGAGTGCACAGTTTCTGACGCGCTTCAGCTATAAGCCGGTCGCGCTCGACGATGCCTTGTCGGCCAAGATCATGGATCGGTTCATCAAATCGCTGGATCCGGACCGTGTGCTCTTCCTGCAGGCCGATATCGACAAGTTCATGTCCGAACGCAGCGAGATCGACGACGCCATCCGACAGAAGGATCTGACGATCCCGTTTGAGATCTTCAACGTCTACGGGACACGCGTTGTCGACCGCATGAGCTACGCGCGCGACTTGCTCAAGCAGGACTTCGAATTCCGCACGCAGGAAAGCTATTCTGTACTGCGTGAGAACGCACCGTGGCCGCAATCGGAAGCCGAAAGCAATGACCTCTGGCGCAAACGCGTAAAGAGCGACTGGCTGCGGTTGAAGCTGGGCGGCAAGACCGATGCGGCCATTCGCGAAACGCTCGCCAAGCGCTACACGAACGCGCTCGATCGCGCTTACAAATACAAGAGCGATGACGTTTTCCAGTCGTTCATGAACGCCTACACCACGTCTGTCGATCCGCACACGGACTACTTCGGCGCGGCTGCTTCGGCCGATTTCAACATCGCCATGAAGCTTTCGCTGGTCGGGATCGGTGCCGTGCTGCAGGAACGGGACGACTACACGACGATCCGTGAACTCGTACCGGGTGGCCCGGCGCAGCTGTCGGGCAAGCTCTCGGTCGGAGACCGCATTACAGGTGTTGGTCAGGGCAAGGATGGAGCGATCAAGGAAGTGGTCGGCACGCGGCTCGATGAAGTCGTGCAGCTGATACGCGGGAAAAAGGGCTCTGTCGTGCGCCTGGACATTTTGCCGGCAGATGCCGGAGCAGATGCCACCCACCGCGTCGTCACGCTGGTGCGAGACAAAATCAGCCTTGAAAAGCAGGCCGCCCAGAAGACTGTTCTCAACGTGAAAGTGGGCGGCGCCACGCGCAAGATCGGTGTGATTACGCTGCCGGCCTTCTACGAGGATTTTGAAGCCCGGCGCAAAGGCGACAAGGATTTTAGAAGCGCGAGCCGCGATGTCCGCAAGCTTCTCGACGAGCTCAAGCGGGAAAAAGTCGAAAGCGTTCTCATCGATGTGCGCAACAACGGCGGCGGTTCACTGGACGAGGCGATTGATTTGACCGGCCTGTTCATCGGCAAAGGTCCTGTCGTCCAGCAGCGCGATAGCGACGGTAAGGTCGAAGTCAGAAGCGCTGATTTTCGAGCGCCTGTCTGGAAGGGCCCGGTGGGTGTGCTGATCAATCGCGGCTCGGCGTCGGCTTCGGAAATCTTTGCAGCGGCAATCCAGGATTACGGCCGAGGCGTGATCATCGGCGAACCCAGCTTCGGTAAGGGCACCGTACAAACCGTCGTCAATCTCGACGAGGTGGTTCGCAACAGCAAACCTGAATTCGGTGAACTGAAAGTGACCATTGCCCAGTTTTTCAGGGTCGATGGCGGTACGACGCAGCTGCGTGGCGTGACGCCCGATATCAGCCTGCCGGGACTTTCTGACCCGACAAGCTTTGGTGAGACCAGCTTTGACAATGCCCTGCCTTGGGCGCAGATCAAGCCCGCGAAGTATGCCCACGCCGACGCTGTTGCGACGTTGCTGCCGAAACTGCAAAGCCGCCATGACACGCGGGTTGAGAGCGATCCCGACTTCCAACGCCTGCTGAAAGACATTGCGGAGGTGAAGGCACAGCGCGAGAAAGGGGAGGTCTCGCTCAATGAAGCCGAACGTCGCAAGGAATTGACCGCCCGAGAAAATCGACGGAAGGCTCGTGCACAGGCGGGCGATGGAGACGATGCTGACAGCGATGACGGTCTCAATGCAAACGAGCGTAGCCTGAGTGCGGACATTGCCATCGAGAATGCCCGCAAGAACGCAAAAGACGTCTTGCTGAACGAGGCCGCCGCCATTCTTGCCGATGAGGCGGTTTGCAGGAAGGCGTGCTAGAGGCGGCTGCAAAATAGCGGCTGAAACAGGTTCGTCTGGCGGCTCGCCGGGGGCCGCACCGGCCAAGCCGCACCTTGTCGCATTCGGCGGCGGCGCAACTGAACGGCTCCTGCCATCCGACAGGGGAGAGACCCGCGACGGAAGGCGGTGCTGCAGTGCGATTGCACCATATCATCGTGCCGCTCGCCAAGACCCTTCGGTATCGCGCATCCACGGAATGAAGGCCCGGTATGAGGCCTGGAGGGACAGCCAGATATGACGTTCAGCACGCAATCCAAGGGCGTCTACGCCATCGCAACCACGCCGTTCCTTGAGGACGGTTCGATCGACTTCAATTCGATCGACAAGCTGACGGACTTCTATCAGGAGAGCGGCTGCACCGGCGTCACGATCCTCGGGATCATGGGTGAGGCCCCGAAGCTCGAACCGGACGAAAGCCGGGCCATCGTCAAGCGGGTGGTCTCCCGGTCGACGATTCCGGTGATCGTCGGGGTCTCCGCTCCAGGTTTTGCCAGCATGCGCTCGCTGGCGCGTGGCTCGATGGAGATGGGTGCTGCCGGCGTGATGATCGCTCCGCCGCCGGCGCTACGCACGGATGATCAGATCGTCAACTATTTCGCAGGCGCTGTGGAAGCCGTCGGCGACGAGGTGCCGTGGGTGCTGCAGGATTATCCGTTGACCCTCACGGTCGTTATGACGCCCAGCGTCATCGCCAGGATCATCACCAACCATCCGTCCTGCCTTATGCTGAAGCACGAGGACTGGCCTGGCCTTGAGAAAATATCGAAGTTGCGCGCCATGCAGAAGGCGGGAGAACTTCGCGAATTCTCCATCCTCTGCGGCAATGGCGGCCTGTTCCTCGATTTTGAGCCGGAGCGAGGTGCCGACGGAGCCATGACCGGCTATGGCTTTCCGGACATGCTGACCGAACTGATGGGGCTGTTTGCAGCCGGGAAGAGGGATGAGGCGCACGATCTCTTCGACGCGCACCTGCCGTTGATCCGTTACGAGCAACAGCTTGGAATCGGCCTTGCCATTCGCAAGCACGTTCTGAAGCGTCGCGGCGTCATCGCCACCGATGCGCAACGCAAGCCAGCTCAGATGCTTACTCCGGCAGCGCGGGCAGAAGTGGATTACCTCCTTGCCCGTGTCGGAAGACGCGACAAGCGTGCTGTGCTTTAGTCAACTCAAGATCTGTAACCCCGTCCTCAGCTGACCAAGAGCCTCGTCCGGGGCCGAAGCGCACGAGATTGGTACTTTGGCTTTGGCGATAGTCGAAGTGCAGAACGTGGTTCGACGATGCAAGGCCAGAAAACTCGTTCGAAAAGCTCAGCTTTAGCGTATCGGTGTGATCGTTACTGCTGCGATCCAGTGGGTAGTATCGTGGTAGTCGCGAGCGCGAATGACGGATGCAACTGGGCCGGCGATCTCTTCGCCGCTGGTGCGTATGGCGTTCGTCGCCTCGGTAAACAGCGCCGGCTGCAGGTCGAAACCGGGCGTATGGCGCTTCAGAAGCTCGCCGCCGAAGGCAAGGTTGGCGACCTCCTGCCTGCCCGGAGGCAAAAAACTCCGCAAATTGTGGTGAAAACGAGACGGAATTTCTAAGGCGTTGCACAACCAAAGTGCTCGGTCCCTCGCGCTGCTATACGCCCGCCGGTAGGTTCTCAGGGAAAACAACACCGGAGAATTGCATGAAACGCCTCCTCATTCTTGGCGCCGCCATTGCCGCGCACTTCGTCACTCCCGCGCTGGCTGAGGAGCCCACGAAACTCCTCAACGCGTCGTACGACGTTTCGCGCGAGCTTTTCGTTGCTGAGAACGAGGCGTTCATCAAGCAGCATCCGGGCGTGACAATCGACCAATCGCATGCCGGCACCTCGAAGCAGGCGCGCTCGATCCTGGAAGGCCTCGAAGCCGACGTCGTGACCTTCAATCAGACCACGGACATCGAATTCCTGGCCAAGAATGGTTTCGTCGCCAAGGACTGGGCGAAGGCCTTCCCGAACAATGCCTCGCCGTTCTATTCCTTCCCGTCCTTCCTGGTGCGCACCGGCAACCCGAAGAACATCAAGGACTGGAGCGATCTCGCGCGCGACGATGTTCACGCGGTCTTCCCCAACCCGAAGACATCGGGTAACGCCCGCTACACCTATCTCGCCGCTTACGCCTGGGCCAAGGAGGCCTATGAGGGCGATGAAGCGAAGATCGAGGCCTACATCACCAAGATCTTCGACAATGTTCCGGTCTTTGATACGGGTGGCCGCGCTTCCACGACGACCTTCGTCGAACGCGAAACCGGCGATGTCCTGATCACCTTCGAGGCTGAAACGCGCAGCATCGTCAAGCAGTACGGCGCCGACAAGGTCGAGAGCGTCATCCCGTCGGTGAGTCTGCTTGCCGAATTCCCGGTCGCCGTCGTCGACAAGGTTGCCGAGAAGCACGGCACGGAAGCGCTTGCCAAGACCTATCTCGATTTCCTCTATACCGAGGAAGGCCAGCGTATCGCCGCCGAGTTCGGCCACCGCGTCCGCAACGAGAAGGTAGCCGGCGAGTTCAAGGATCAGTTTCCGGCGATCCGCCTCGTCAACGTCGACGACGTCTTTGGCGGTTGGAGCAAGATCCAGAGCGAGCACTTCGCTTCCGGCGGGGTTTTGGACAAGCTCTACGGCAGCCGTTAAGCGCTAGCCGCTGCCGAACTCAGCCAGCCCGGCAGACGAACCGTTTGCCGGGTTTCACCATGACATGACAAGGAAATGACCGCTTGAGACGCAATGTCCTGCCCGGATTGCGCCTGTCGCTGGGGGTGACGCTGCTCTATGTGAGCTTGATCGTCGTCCTGCCGCTGGCAGCCCTCGTTTTCAAGGCAGCAAGCCTTGGTCCTATTGACTATTGGCAGATCGTCTCGTCGTCGCGTGCGCTTGCAAGCTATCGCGTCACGGTGCTTGCCGCACTTGCCGCGACCTTCTTCAATCTCTTTTTCGGCCTCGCGCTCGCCTGGGTTCTGGTGCGCTACCGCTTTCCGGGGAGGCGCATCGTCGACGCCATGGTCGATCTGCCGTTTGCGCTGCCGACGGCCGTCGCCGGCATTTCGCTGACGGCGCTTTTCACCACGAACGGCCTGTTCGGCTCTATCCTCGGCGATTTCGGTATCAAGGTTG
>NZ_JAEPRP010000161.1:0-5047 GCF_016652895.1 Ensifer sp. SSB1 | reverse complement strand
GGCATCATGATCGCCATGTGCTTCACCTCGCTGCCCTTCATCGTTCGCACGGTGCAGCCGGTGCTGGAAGATCTCGATCCGTCGCTGGAAGAAGCGGCCCAGTCGCTTGGCGGGTCCGATTGGGCGATCTTCCGCAAGGTCATCCTGCCGCTTCTCACGCCGGCCCTGCTCGCAGGTCTATCGCTTTCCTTCGCCCGTTGCCTCGGCGAGTTCGGCGCAATCATCTTCATCGCCGGCAACCAGCCGATGTCGACCGAGATCACCGCGCTGCTGATCTTCATCCGGCTGGAGGAATACGATTACCAGGCCGCCGCGGCGATCGCGTCCGTCCTGTTGCTCACGGCCTTCCTCATGCTCGGCATCACAAACTGGCTGCAGGCGCGTGCGCTGCGCTATACGGCGAGGGGCTGACCATGAGAATGATGAGAACCGGACGCACCCCGCCGCGGGTCGGTGATGGACCATTCTTCCGCCGCATGCTGATCGGCACCGTCCTGATCCTCGGTGCCTTCCTTATCCTTGCACCTCTGCTGATCATTGGTGTCGAAGCCTTTGCCAAGGGATGGCAGGTTTATCGCGACACGATCCTTCATCCCGACACCCGGCACGCGATCATGCTGACCGTGCTTGCGGCGCTGGTCGCAGTGCCGGTCAACACCGCCTTCGGCATTGCCGCGGCCTGGGCCATCACCAAGTTCGACTTCCGCGGCAAGGCCTTCCTGCTGGTGGTGATCGAAATCCCGTTCTCGGTCTCGCCGATTGTAGCGGGTGTCGCCTATCTCTTTGTCTATGGCCTGCAGGGCATCTTCGGTCCGACACTCGATGCCTACGGCATCAAGATCCTGTTCGCGATCCCCGGCATCATCCTTGCCTCGATGTTCGTCACCGCGCCGTTCGTCGCGCGCGAACTCATACCGCTCATGCAGGCGCAGGGCAGGGACCTCGAGGAGGCGGCAACGTCGCTCGGGGCTTCCGGCTGGCGCACCTTCTTCTCGGTCACGCTGCCGAACATCAAATGGGCGCTGCTTTATGGCGTGGTTCTCTGCAATGCCCGCGTCATGGGCGAGTTTGGCGCCGTGTCGGTGGTTTCGGGCAATATCCGCGGCCAGACCAACACGCTGCCACTTCATATCGAACTGCTATACCACGATTACCAGGCGGCAGGCGCCTTCGCGTCGGCGTCCATCCTGGCGCTGATCGCCGTCTTCACCATCATTGCCAAAGTGGCGCTGGAACGCCGTGGGGCGGGCCGTGTCCGTCCGGCAGCCAATCCTGCGGAGTAAACATCATGAAGATCCGCCTTGACCACGTCGTCAAGACTTTCGAAACGTTCCGCGCCGTCAAGGACGTGTCCCTCGAGATCGAGAGCGGCGAGCTTGTCGCTCTGCTCGGGCCGTCCGGCTCCGGCAAGACGACCATTCTGCGCATGGTCGCCGGGCTCGAATTCGCCGATGGCGGCCACATCTATTTCGGTGATCAGGATGCAACGGATATCCCGGTGCGCGATCGGGGCGTGGGCTTCGTCTTCCAGCACTATGCGCTCTTCCCGCATATGACCGTGGCGGAAAATATCGCCTTTGGTATGGACGTCTCGAAGGTCAAGCGCGAGAAGGCGGCGATCCAGGCACGGGTGACGGAGCTGCTGCGGCTGGTCCGTCTCGAAGGTCTGGGTGACCGGTTTCCGGCGCAAATTTCCGGGGGGCAGCGTCAGCGCGTCGCACTTGCCCGCGCCCTTGCGGTCGATCCGAAAGTGCTGCTGCTCGACGAGCCTTTCGGCGCGCTGGACGCCAATGTCCGGCGGGAGCTTCGCCGTTGGCTGCGCGAGATCCATACAACGCTCGGCATCACGACGCTGTTCGTCACCCACGACCAGGAAGAGGCGCTCGACCTTGCCGATCGCGTGGTGATCCTGAAGGATGGTCACATCGTCCAACAGGGAACACCGGAGGCAGTCTGCCGCGACCCCAAGTCGGCATTTGTCATGAAGTTCCTGGGGGATGCCAACATGCTGGCCGCCGAGGTGCGCGATGGCAGGGCCTATGCCGATGGCGCGGAGATCGACGCCGCAGGCTTGGCGGATGGCAAGGCTGAACTCTACGCCCGTCCGGGTGATCTCGACTGGGCGCCGAAGGGAGCCGGCATCGCCGCCACCGTCAGCCGTGTCATGGACCGGCCCGGCGGTCGCCGGGTGATAGCGACCACCCGGGACGGTGCGCATCTGGAACTCGACCTGGAGCCGGAACGCACGGTGAAATCCGGCGACACTGGATTTGTCACGTTGCGCCGCGCGAAGGTCTTTGCTGCCTAGTTGCTAGAAGCCGGCTGTCACGGTTATCCGTATCGGCGGCTGCCGTTGACCTCTTTGCCGACGATTTCCCGGATGATGGTCAAGGTCTCCTTGGCCGCCTTCTTCGGGTCCAGCGCCGTATCGGCGACATTGCTGACCAGCCTGGTGATGTCGTGATCGATGTTCTTCTCCGCCCATCGCTTGCCCTTGGCGACGGTGATGTAGACGGAGTAGGCGTGATGCATCGTGCCGGGACGTTCGCCGATGATGTGGAGGATCCCTCTCAGGCTGTCGGGGTCGGCCTTCGCGTAAAGCATCTCGCCAATGCGATAGCCGGCCCGCACTCGTCCGCTCGTGACGACGATGTTCTTGTCTCCCACCGAGACGCCCGCGTCGGAAAGAAGCTTGCGCATCTCTTCGAGGAAGGGTGCAAGGTGACCCTCGTCCATGATGGCCTTGGCGTTCAGGCCGTCTGAAATGACGATCTGCCCTTTCGGGATGTCATCACCCCAGAGTTCCCGGACCTTTTCAATCTCGGCGGCCGTTTCCGGGCTAATCGTTTCGCCTGTGGTCGGGTGGGCGATATAGTCGTTGCGGTCCCTGGAGAGCGTGCGCACCGGCACGGCGTTGGGAACGGCGGCAATGAACTCGGGCGTGAGCTCAGCCCAGAGCGATAGCTTGGCATCGTCGTAGAGGCTCTTGACCTTGGCCGCGAGGGCCGGGTTGAGATCCCAGATCTCTGCACCGTGACCGGTTGCGAGGTCTACGCCTCTCGCCTCAACCTCCTGCATCTTCTCGCGGCCTTCGGCGTAGACGGCGTCCTTGGATCGTCCGTCACCTTTGGCGAGACGATACTGGTAATAGACCCAGAGGGGGTCTCCATAGTTTGCCGTGTAGCTGCCATCCTCGCCAACGATCCCGATGCGCTTGTAGAATTCCCACATTGCATCATTGACCTTGAAGCCGAATTTATCCCGTACCCGCACGTGGTCCTGGAACGATGTGGTGAGATAGCTCAACATCGGGTCGTTCTTGGTCGGCAGCGCGATCAGATAGGCGGGATTGGCGGGAAGGATCTGGTCCTGGCACCAGTCCAGGTCTTCAAGACTGACCGTCATGTGCAGGGTGGTGCAGATGTCGAGCCCGATGATCAGCCCATGCAGCTTGCCCATGACCATGTCTTCGAGGCAGCACCTGACCAGCTGCTCGCGGGTCTTGAAGACCTCCGGTCCTATGAAGCCGGCAACATCGTTGACATGAAGCCACGCGCCCTTGGGCTGGACCTTGGCAAGTTCAATTCCGACGGCCCTGCTGAACCCGTATTTGCGTGCCTCAAGCACCATCATATCGACGCCGTTTGCGACGCCGTTGGTGAATTCCGAACCCTGCCCGGTTTCGAAGTAGAGGCCATATCGTTCGCCGGCCTTGGCGCTCGCATACTTCAGGATCTTGTCGTTCGTGATGTCGAAGATCTTGTTGCAGTCGTCCGTTCCGGCAAGGCTTTGGAACATGGTCGAAACCGTTCCCGGGAAATCCTCGTGGACCTCGGCCTGAACGTCGATGTGCGCAAGCACGCACCAGGGGATCACGTCGCCGAGCGCAAATGTGTCGACGATGTCCTTGAGCGCGCGCTCGACAGTGACGACGCTATCGACCGTGCTGTCCACGGGATTGGTGCCGATGACGATATCGCCGGTCGCATAGGAGAATGCATCGAACACCTGCCAGACGATGTCTTCGGGGTGATCCGTGGGAGAATTCGGCTGGATCCGAGCGCCCATATACCCCTTCGCGCCCATTTTGGTGCCGGGCATCACATTGAAGATCTTGCTGCTGAGGGAAATAAGCTCCTGATTGGTCATCAGTTTCGGGACGCATCCGATCGTATCGCTGGTCAGCCCGGTCATTATGGCCTTGATGCTTTCTTCCGGTTCGTTCAGAAGAAAGTCCTTCAATCGTCCCATCGTCCAGTCTTTGACCTTTTCGAATTGGGCCTGGTCGGTCGTCTGCCAGATGAGGCGCTGCAGACTGTCCTCAAACAGCGGATGCTCGTAGAGTTCGCCGATCTTGGTGTTGGTCAGCAGAGCGCGCGCATGGAGCCGTGTCGCGTCGTCTTCAGCGCCCACGCCAATCGTTTGATCCCCCTCCTTGAACTCGTTGGCAGCGCCGATCACCTGCTGGTAGGCTTTTTGGGTAAAGCCACCTTTGATCCTTTTGAGGTAGGCGAACACATCCTCATCGCGTCTGACCTCTTCGATCTTGATTGCCGTTTCGCCGGACGCCGCTGCCGCCCTGTGGCTGGAGCTGGCGAGTGCCGCGGCTGCAGTTCCGGCAATGATCAGAAGGTCTCTTCTGTATAGTCCGGCATGCTGGTGAGAGAACGAGCCCTTCGTCATGGTCACTTCCTTTCTGCAGAAGGTCGGTACCGCGTTGGATTGTGCGTTGCGGCGGCTTCGAGAGCCGCCGAATTCGTGCTTTGCGCTGGGCGAAAATTCGCCCGGCTCGCCCCCCCCTGCTATGGATATGGCGTCAGCGCCTCCGACCTCATCAGCCGACAACCAGAACGACTTGATGGTTTTGTCCGTCATCGACGAGCGGGACGCTGACGTCCTTGAGTTCCTCGCCATCCAGCGTGATTGCCCGCCCGGATCCCCTTTTGACCTCGATGCAATAGGTGGCTGCTCCAAATCGGAAGTCCACTTCATAGCCGGGCCAATTGGTCGGCATGCAGGGTTCGATAAAGAGCTGTGCGCCTTGTCG
>NZ_JAEPRP010000160.1:7540-17482 GCF_016652895.1 Ensifer sp. SSB1 | reverse complement strand
GCGAAGGCGGCCGTACCGTCGGCGCAGGCATCGTTGCCTCCATCGTCGAGTAATCTGCTGATTAAGAGTCAGTAGGAAGGCCCCGCCGGCGACGGCGGGGCCTTTTTCGTTGGGCAAGTCGCCAGCACCGCGTTGATGAAGGCGCGCTTGCCGCCAGCGTAATAATCCCAATCGCTTCCGGCCTCCGTGGCGAGCCGTCTTTTCAACGCCTCATATTGCGCCGCATAGTCCGGCCTTTCCCGTAACCGGTTCCGGAAGAGCAGGCGATCCGCATGGGCGGCGTTGTCGTCTCCGCAGAGGTAGAGCCGCGAGCCATAGGGAAGCGTTGCCGTCGTAAACGTCCGTAGGCCGCTTGCGCGCGGGTCGCCGTGAAAGGTGTAGCCCGCGTTGCAGGCGAGCGCTGAGCTTCGGCAACGCCCCTACGTCCACCATCACCGCATCGATATCGATCTTCGGCTTTGCTGCCAGTCCGGGTATCGCCGTGCTGCCGATGTGATGGACCTCGCGGACGAAAGGCGAGAGCAGGGCGGTGATGGAAAGCGCCCGCTCATCAAAGAGTGACGGCCAGAAGGGATCATATTCGACCAGTGTGACGCGCGACATGCGAATCGAGTTCGGTGAGGGGGCTTCTGGCAGGATAGCGAATGGCCACAGCGCTGCGACCATTTCTGAGTGGCGAGGCAATGACTTGCCCTTCTTTGTGGGGCGCTCCAGCCGGCAGGGCAGGGGATAGATGCAATTGAATGCGGATTTTTTAGGATCGGCGTTGAAAGGTGCTTGTCATCCTCCGGCAAACTGAATATGAAGCCGCTGACTTGAGGCGGCGACACGTTGTTGAACGAGGACGCAACCGAATAGGGGTATAGCTCAGATGGTAGAGCGGCGGTCTCCAAAACCGCAGGTCGGGGGTTCGAGCCCCTCTGCCCCTGCCATTCTTCTCAGGCTTTCAAAAACTGAGGGTTCGGCAGAGTAAGTTTAAGGACCGGTTATACTGTCGACGAAATTCACAGAAAAGACTGATTGGCTCTTGTAGTTTTTGGAATCGGTCTTTATGTAGGGTCCAAACAGACACGCGGTGCGTGGGGCTGAATCATCGGCTTTACGCGCCGTAATGGCGTGAGCATTACATGGCATCCAAAACGAATCCGGTAACGTTTCTGCAGCAGGTTCGCTCTGAGACGTCGAAAGTGACTTGGCCTTCCCGGCGCGAGACGATGATCTCGACGCTGATGGTTTTTGTCATGGTCTTTTTTGCCGCCGCCTTCTTCTTTGCTGCGGACCAGTTGATGGGTTGGCTGATCGGCCTCATCCTCAACGTTGGCGCTTGATTGGGTGGAGGGTAGCATGGCTGCGCGCTGGTATATAGTTCACGCCTATTCGAACTTCGAAAAGAAGGTCGCCGAATCGATCGAGGAAAAGGCCAAGCAGAAGGGTCTCGAGCATCTGTTCGAGAAGATTCTCGTGCCGACCGAGAAGGTTGTCGAAGTGCGTCGCGGCCGCAAGGTCGACGCCGAGCGCAAGTTCTTCCCGGGCTACGTTCTGGTTCGCGCCAATCTGACGGATGAGGCCTTCCACCTTATCAAGAACACGCCGAAGGTGACGGGTTTCCTCGGGACGGACAGCAAGCCGGTTCCGATTCCGGACCATGAGGCTGAGCGCATCCTTGGTCAGGTCCAGGATGGCGTCGAGCGTCCGAAGCCTTCGGTTTCGTTCGAGATCGGCGAACAGGTTCGCGTTTCGGATGGTCCGTTCGCCTCGTTCAACGGCGTCGTTCAGGATGTCGACGAAGAGCGTTCGCGCCTCAAGGTCGAAGTTTCGATCTTCGGTCGCGCGACCCCGGTCGAGCTGGAATACGGTCAGGTCGAGAAGGTCTGATAAGGCCTTAAAAGGATAGGGTGGGTTTCGGCCCATTCTGGCGGAGAAATCCGCATGCGCGTGGAAGGAGGCCGGCCTTAGCCGGGTCGGATGTTCCGCACCACGCAACCGCAGCCGCCGGTCCCAGTGATCGGCACAAGCCGGGCAACCGGCGCAATTGATCCTCGGAGCGATCCGTCGCAAGGGGATTTCAGAAAGGCAGAGAGAAATGGCTAAGAAAGTTGCAGGCCAGCTCAAGCTGCAGGTGAAGGCTGGGTCGGCCAATCCGTCCCCGCCGATCGGTCCTGCGCTCGGTCAGCGTGGCATTAACATCATGGAATTCTGCAAGGCGTTCAATGCCGCCACGCAGGAAATGGAAAAGGGTATGCCGATTCCGGTCGTCATCACCTATTACCAGGACAAGTCCTTCACCTTCGTCATGAAGCAGCCGCCGGTCAGCTACTTCCTGAAGAAGGAAGCAAAGATCCAGTCCGGTTCGAAGACCCCCGGTAAGGGCGGTTCGGCTGGCAAGCTCACCAAGGCTCAGATCAAGTCGATCGCCGAAGCCAAGATGAAGGATCTCAATGCTGCCGATATCGAAGGCGCAATGGCCATGATCGAGGGCTCTGCCCGCGCTATGGGCCTGGAAGTGGTAGGCTAAGACCATGGCGAAGATTGCAAAGCGAGTACAGAAGTCCCGCGAGGGCGTTGACCCGACGAAGATCTACGGCCTCACCGAAGCCGTCTCGATGGTCAAGGAACGCGCAACTGCCAAGTTCGACGAAACCATCGAAGTTGCGATGAACCTCGGCGTTGACCCGCGCCACGCCGACCAGATGGTCCGCGGCGTTGTCAACCTGCCGAATGGCACCGGCCGCTCGGTTCGCGTCGCCGTTTTCGCACGTGGCGCCAAGGCTGACGAAGCCAAGGCTGCTGGTGCTGACGTCGTTGGCGCAGAAGAGCTCGTCGAAATCGTCCAGGGCGGCAAGATCGATTTCGATCGCTGCATCGCGACCCCGGACATGATGCCGCTCGTCGGCCGCCTCGGTAAGGTTCTCGGCCCGCGCGGCATGATGCCGAACCCGAAGGTCGGCACGGTTACGATGGATGTCGCTGGTGCCGTTAAGGCTTCCAAGGGCGGCGCCGTTGAATTCCGCGTCGAGAAGGCCGGTATCGTTCACGCTGGCATCGGCAAGGCGTCCTTCGACGCCAAGGCACTGGAAGAAAACATCCGTGCTTTCGCTGACGCCGTGGTCAAGGCGAAGCCGACCGGTGCCAAGGGCAACTACGTCAAGCGCGTCGCAATTTCGTCGACCATGGGCCCGGGTCTCAAGATCGACCCCGCCACGCTCAGCGTCGCCTAATGAATTTCGGGCTTCGGCCCGAGACTGAATTCCCGGCCTTTCGGGGCCGGGAATCCGGGCGTCAAGTCCGGAATTCCTGTCCGAGATTGCGGGTGGTTTTACCTTAATCACTTCGGCCTGCATGAGACGGGTAAGATCTGAATTTCACTATGACGCCGGAGGCGTCGAAATTCGGTTCGAACCTCGCTTGCCTTGTGTCAGACCCGGCTCTTCCGGGAACGCCAAGGGACAGGATCCTTAAGCGTTATCAGGGATCGAGCTCGATCTCGGGTGACAAAGGCAAACCCGGCAGGGCTGCATTTTGCAACCCTGCCTACTGGAGACAGACAGTGGAAAGAGCGGAAAAACGCGAATTCGTCACGGAGCTGAACGAAGTCTTCAAGGCTTCCGGTTCGGTTGTCGTGGCCCACTATGCTGGTGTCACAGTTGCGCAGATGAACGACTTCCGTTCGAAAATGCGCGCTGCTGGCGGCACCGTCAAAGTCGCGAAAAACCGCCTGGCCAAGATCGCTCTTCAGGGCACCGAGTCGGAAGGGATGACCAATCTCTTCAAGGGTCAGACGCTGATCGCATACAGCGAAGACCCGATCACGGCTCCTAAGGTTGTCATGGATTTCGCCAAGACCAACGACAAGCTCGTTGTTCTCGGTGGCGCCATGGGCACGACCACGCTCAACGCCGAAGCAGTCAAGTCGCTTGCGACCCTGCCTTCGCTCGACGAGCTGCGCGCAAAGCTGCTGGGCCTTCTCAATGCCCCGGCAACCCGCGTCGCAACGGTTGTTCAGGCACCGGCAAGCCAGCTTGCTCGCGTGTTCTCGGCCTATGCCAAGAAGGACGAAGCCGCCTAAGGCGGATTTTCGCTGTTGTATTTAAAACCAGTTCGAACCGAACAAAAGGAAAAGTAAAATGGCTGATCTCGCAAAGATCGTTGAAGACCTCTCCTCGCTGACCGTTCTGGAAGCCGCTGAGCTTTCCAAGCTGCTCGAAGAGAAGTGGGGCGTTTCGGCTGCTGCTCCGGTAGCTGTCGCTGCTGCTGGCGGCGCTGCTGCTCCGGCTGCTGCTGAAGAAGAAAAGACCGAGTTTGACGTTATCCTCGTTGACGCTGGCGCCAACAAGATCAACGTCATCAAGGAAGTCCGCGCTATCACCGGCCTCGGCCTCAAGGAAGCCAAGGACCTGGTCGAAGGCGCTCCGAAGCCGGTCAAGGAAGCTGTTTCCAAGGCTGAAGCTGCTGACCTCAAGAAGAAGCTCGAAGAAGCTGGCGCCAAGGTTGACGTCAAGTAATTCGGCTACATGCAAGGGGAGGTGGCCTTTTCAGGCCGCCTCTCTTTGACCGTTTTTAGAACATATTACCCAAAAGCCTGTCGAAAAACGGCTTTTGGGTAATGGGTTCTTCAAGAGGATGGTCTCGAACGGAAGGCAGCACAGCAATCCGCGCTGAGCGTTTTCCGTGAGTTGGACGAGATTGAACTACTCATTGATTGACGGGGTCGACTGGCCATCGGTTCCCGTCCGTTGCAGGCCCGGATGCAAGATTGACAAGGAGCGACGATGGCTCAGACCCTTTCGTTTAACGGTCGCAGGCGCGTACGCAAGTTTTTTGGTAAAATTCCAGAAGTCGCAGAAATGCCGAACCTCATCGAGGTTCAAAAGGCATCCTACGACCAGTTTCTGATGGTTGAAGAGCCCAAGGGCGGTCGCCCTGATGAAGGGCTTCAAGCTGTTTTCAAGTCGGTTTTTCCGATCAAGGATTTCTCGGGCGCATCGATGCTTGAGTTCGTTTCGTACGAATTCGAGCCGCCGAAGTTCGACGTCGAAGAATGCCGTCAGCGCGATCTGACCTACGCAGCGCCGCTCAAGGTGACGCTGCGCCTCATCGTGTTCGATATCGACGAGGATACCGGCGCAAAGTCGATCAAGGACATCAAGGAACAGAACGTCTACATGGGCGACATGCCGCTCATGACTGACAACGGTACGTTCATCGTCAACGGCACCGAGCGCGTCATCGTTTCGCAGATGCACCGTTCGCCGGGCGTGTTCTTCGACCACGACAAGGGCAAGAGCCATTCGTCGGGCAAGCTGCTCTTTGCAGCCCGCGTCATTCCTTACCGTGGTTCCTGGCTCGACATCGAGTTTGACGCCAAGGACATCGTGCACGCCCGTATCGACCGCCGCCGCAAGATTCCGGTGTCGTCGCTTCTGATGGCGCTCGGCATGGACGGCGAGGAAATCCTCGACACCTTCTACACGAAGTCGCTCTACCAGCGCGACGGCGAAGGCTGGCGCGTGCCGTTCCAGCCTGATGCCCTGAAGGGTCAGAAGGCCATCACTGAGATGGTTGACGCCGATACCGGCGAAGTCGTCGTCGAGGCCGGCAAGAAGCTGACCCCGCGTCTGCTTCGTCAGCTGCAGGACAAGGGTCTGAAGGCGCTCAAGGCGACCAATGACGATCTCTATGGCAACTATCTTGCCGAAGACGTCGTCAACTTCGCGACCGGCGAGATCTACCTCGAAGCCGGCGACGAGATCGACGAGAAGACGCTTCCGCTCATTCTCTCGGCTGGTTTTGACGAGATCCCGGTTCTCGACATCGACCACATCAATGTCGGCGCCTACATCCGCAACACGCTTGCAGCCGACAAGAACGAGAACCGTCAGGACGCCCTGTTCGACATCTACCGCGTCATGCGTCCGGGTGAGCCGCCGACCATGGATTCCGCGGAAGCCATGTTCAACACGCTGTTCTTCGATGCCGAGCGCTACGACCTTTCGGCCGTTGGTCGCGTCAAGATGAACATGCGCCTCGACCTCGAGGTCGCCGACACCGTGCGCATCCTGCGCAAGGAAGACATCCTGGCTGTCGTCAAGATGCTCGTCGAGCTGCGCGACGGCAAGGGCGAGATCGACGACATCGACAACCTCGGCAACCGCCGTGTTCGTTCTGTCGGCGAGCTCATGGAGAACCAGTACCGTCTCGGCCTGCTCCGCATGGAGCGCGCGATCAAGGAACGTATGTCCTCGATCGAAATCGACACGGTCATGCCGCAGGATCTGATCAACGCGAAGCCGGCAGCTGCCGCCGTTCGCGAGTTCTTCGGATCCTCGCAGCTGTCGCAGTTCATGGACCAGGTAAACCCGCTTTCGGAAATCACCCACAAGCGCCGTCTGTCGGCTCTTGGCCCGGGTGGTCTGACCCGCGAGCGTGCTGGCTTCGAAGTCCGCGACGTTCACCCGACCCACTACGGTCGTATTTGCCCGATCGAAACGCCGGAAGGCCCGAACATCGGTCTGATCAACTCGCTTGCAACCTTCGCCCGCGTCAACAAGTACGGCTTCATCGAGAGCCCGTACCGCAAGATCGTCGACGGCAAGGTGACGAACGACGTCGTCTATCTCTCGGCGATGGAAGAAGCGAAGTACCATGTGGCGCAGGCAAACTCGACGCTGAACGAAGACAACTCGTTCTCTGAAGAGTTCGTCGTTTGCCGTCACTCCGGTGAAGTTATGCTGGCGCCGCGCGACAACATCAACCTGATGGACGTTTCGCCGAAGCAGCTCGTTTCGGTCGCGGCCGCGCTCATCCCGTTCCTTGAGAACGACGACGCCAACCGCGCACTGATGGGCTCGAACATGCAGCGTCAGGCCGTGCCGCTGCTGCGCGCCGAAGCTCCGTTCGTCGGTACCGGTATGGAGCCGGTCGTTGCCCGCGATTCCGGCGCTGCGATTGCAGCCCGTCGTGGCGGTGTCGTCGACCAGGTTGACGCGACCCGTATCGTTATCCGCGCGACCGAAGACCTCGATCCGTCGAAGTCGGGCGTCGATATCTATCGTCTGCAGAAGTTCCAGCGTTCGAACCAGAACACCTGCGTCAATCAGCGCCCGCTGGTGACCGTCGGTGACGTCCTGAACAAGGGCGACATCATCGCTGACGGTCCGTCGACCGACCTTGGTGACCTGGCTCTCGGCCGCAACGCGCTCGTCGCGTTCATGCCCTGGAACGGCTACAACTACGAAGACTCGATCCTGCTCTCCGAGCGGATCGTGCGCGACGACGTGTTCACCTCCATCCACATCGAAGAATTCGAAGTGATGGCGCGTGACACCAAGCTGGGTCCGGAAGAAATCACCCGCGACATTCCGAACGTTTCGGAAGAAGCGCTGCGCAACCTCGACGAAGCCGGTATCGTCTATATCGGTGCTGAGGTTCAGCCGGGTGACATCCTCGTCGGCAAGATCACGCCGAAGGGCGAAAGCCCGATGACGCCGGAAGAAAAGCTTCTGCGCGCCATCTTCGGTGAAAAGGCCTCCGACGTTCGCGACACCTCGATGCGCATGCCCCCGGGCACCTTCGGTACCGTCGTCGAAGTTCGCGTCTTCAACCGCCACGGCGTTGAGAAGGACGAGCGTGCGATGGCAATCGAGCGCGAGGAAATCGAACGCCTCGCCAAGGACCGCGACGACGAACAGGCGATCCTCGATCGTAACGTCTACGCACGTCTCGTCGATATGCTGCGTGGCCACACGGCCGTTGCCGGCCCGAAGGGCTTCAAGAAGGGCACCGAGCTTTCGAACCTGGTCGTCAGCGAATACCCCCGCTCGCAGTGGTGGATGTTCGCCGTCGAAGACGAAAAGGCTCAGGGCGAAATCGAAGCTCTGCGGGCCCAGTACGACGAATCCAAGTCGCGCCTTGAACAGCGCTTCATGGACAAGGTCGAGAAGGTCCAGCGCGGCGACGAAATGCCTCCGGGCGTCATGAAGATGGTCAA
Source organism: Ensifer sp. SSB1 (assembly GCF_016652895.1). Taxonomy (NCBI): domain Bacteria; kingdom Pseudomonadati; phylum Pseudomonadota; class Alphaproteobacteria; order Hyphomicrobiales; family Rhizobiaceae; genus Ensifer; species Ensifer sp. SSB1. The sequence goes on along the minus strand of NZ_JAEPRP010000160.1, from coordinate 9,495 downwards.
GGTCTTCGTCGCTGTTAAGCGCAAGATCCAGCCGGGCGACAAGATGGCCGGCCGTCACGGCAACAAGGGTGTCGTGTCGCGTATCGTGCCGATCGAAGACATGCCGTTCCTCGAAGACGGCACGCATGTCGACGTCGTTCTGAACCCGCTCGGCGTGCCTTCGCGCATGAACGTCGGCCAGATCCTCGAAACCCATCTTGGCTGGGCTTGCGCCGGCATGGGCAAGAAGATCGGTGCGATGCTCGACGCATACAAGGCAGGTGCCGATATCCAGCCGCTGCGCGATACCATCGACAGCGTCATCGGGTCGGGCCCGAAGGGTGAGCCGATCAAGCAATACGACGATGAATCGATCGTACGGCTTGCCGAGCAGACCCGTCGCGGCGTTTCGATCGCAACGCCGGTCTTTGACGGTGCTGTCGAGGCCGACGTCAACGAGATGCTGGAGCAGGCGGGTCTGAAGGTGACCGGTCAGTCGACGCTTTATGATGGCCGTACCGGTGATCAGTTCGACCGTCAGGTGACCGTGGGCTACATCTACATGCTGAAGCTCAACCACCTCGTCGACGACAAGATCCACGCTCGTTCGATCGGTCCGTACTCGCTCGTCACCCAGCAGCCGCTGGGCGGCAAGGCGCAGTTCGGCGGTCAGCGCTTCGGGGAAATGGAAGTCTGGGCGCTGGAAGCGTACGGGGCAGCCTACACCCTGCAGGAAATGCTGACGGTCAAGTCGGACGACGTTGCGGGTCGTACCAAGGTCTACGAAGCGATCGTCCGTGGCGACGACACCTTCGAGGCGGGCATTCCGGAGAGCTTCAACGTTCTCGTCAAGGAAATGCGCTCGCTGGGCCTCTCGGTCGAACTCGAAAACTCGAAGGTCGACGAAGCTGGCGCGACGCAACTGCCGGACGCAGCCGAGTAAGACGATCCATGGTGCGTGCCGCGATGCGGCGCGCACCGTTTCCGCCTGAAGACGCTGGCGTCTTCGGCAGGAACAGAGCCGCAGCCAATGCGGTTTTAGCTGTTTATGGGGCAGGGGCCGGCGCCCGGGATTTGTCGGCACCCTCGCCAAGCTCAGGGCGTAAAGCCCGTAAAGGAGACAGGCATGAACCAAGAGGTCATGAATCTTTTCAATCCGCAGGTGCCTGCACAGACCTTCGATTCCATCCGGATTTCGATCGCCTCGCCGGAGAAGATTCTTTCCTGGTCTTACGGTGAGATCAAGAAGCCGGAGACGATCAACTACCGCACGTTCAAGCCGGAACGCGACGGTCTGTTCTGCGCGCGCATCTTTGGCCCGATCAAGGACTACGAGTGCCTGTGCGGCAAGTACAAGCGCATGAAGTACAAGGGCATCATCTGCGAAAAGTGCGGCGTCGAAGTCACGCTGTCGCGCGTTCGACGTGAGCGCATGGGCCACATCGAGCTCGCCGCTCCCGTTGCCCACATCTGGTTCCTGAAGTCGCTGCCGAGCCGCATTTCGACGCTGCTCGACATGACGCTGAAGGATGTCGAGCGCGTTCTGTACTTCGAAAACTACATCGTCACCGAGCCTGGTCTGACGTCGCTGAAGGAAAACCAGCTCCTCAGCGAAGAAGACTACATGCTCGCCGTCGACGAGTTCGGCGAAGATCAGTTCACCGCGATGATCGGTGCTGAAGCGATCTATGAAATGCTCGCTTCGATGAATCTCGAAAAGATCGCCGGCGATCTGCGTGCGGAACTGGCCGAGACGACCTCGGATCTGAAGCAGAAGAAGCTGATGAAGCGGCTGAAGATCGTCGAGAATTTCATGGAGTCCGGCAACCGTCCGGAATGGATGATCATGAAGGTCGTTCCGGTGATCCCGCCGGATCTGCGTCCGCTCGTCCCGCTCGACGGCGGCCGTTTCGCGACGTCGGATCTGAACGATCTCTATCGCCGCGTCATCAACCGTAACAACCGTCTGAAGCGCC
>NZ_JAEPRP010000160.1:0-7530 GCF_016652895.1 Ensifer sp. SSB1 | reverse complement strand
GAAGCGCCTGATCGAACTGCGCGCTCCGGGCATCATCATCCGCAACGAAAAGCGCATGCTGCAGGAATCTGTGGACGCGCTGTTCGATAACGGCCGTCGTGGCCGCGTCATCACCGGCGCCAACAAGCGCCCGCTGAAGTCGCTGTCCGACATGCTCAAGGGCAAGCAGGGCCGGTTCCGTCAGAACCTGCTCGGCAAGCGCGTCGACTATTCCGGCCGCTCGGTCATCGTGACCGGTCCGGAACTGAAGCTGCACCAGTGCGGTCTTCCGAAGAAGATGGCGCTCGAGCTGTTCAAGCCGTTCATCTACGCCCGCCTCGACGCCAAGGGTTACTCCTCGACCGTCAAGCAGGCCAAGAAGCTCGTCGAAAAGGAAAAGCCGGAAGTCTGGGACATCCTCGACGAGGTTATCCGCGAGCATCCGGTTCTGTTGAACCGCGCACCGACGCTGCACCGCCTGGGCATCCAGGCCTTCGAACCGACCCTGGTCGAAGGCAAGGCGATCCAGCTGCACCCGCTCGTGTGCACGGCCTTCAACGCCGACTTCGACGGCGACCAGATGGCCGTTCATGTGCCGCTGTCGCTCGAAGCGCAGCTTGAAGCCCGCGTTCTGATGATGTCGACGAACAACATCCTGCACCCGGCAAACGGCGCGCCGATCATCGTTCCGTCGCAGGACATGGTTCTCGGTCTCTACTATCTGTCGATCCTGAACCAGAACGAGCCGGGCGAAGGCATGGCGTTCTCGGACATGGGCGAGCTGCATCACGCGCTCGAAACCAAGGCCGTGACCCTGCACGCCAAGATCCGTGGCCGCTTCAAGACCGTCGACGCCGAGGGCAACCCGGTTTCGAAGATCTACGAAACGACGCCTGGCCGCATGATCATCGGCGAACTGTTGCCGCGCAACGTCAACGTGCCGTTCGAGACCTGCAACCAGGAAATGACCAAGAAGAACATCTCCAAGATGATCGACACGGTCTACCGTCACTGCGGTCAGAAAGACACGGTCATCTTCTGCGACCGCATCATGCAGCTCGGCTTTGCCCATGCCTGCCGCGCCGGCATTTCGTTCGGCAAGGACGACATGGTCATTCCGGACACCAAGGTGAAGATCGTCGGCGATACTGAAGCGCTCGTGAAGGAATACGAGCAGCAGTACAATGACGGCCTCATCACCCAGGGCGAAAAGTACAACAAGGTTGTCGACGCCTGGGGTAAGGCGACCGAGAAGGTCGCCGACGAAATGATGGCCCGCATTAAGGCTGTAGAGTTCGACGACAACGGCCGTCAGAAGCCGATGAACTCGATCTACATGATGTCGCACTCCGGCGCCCGTGGTTCTCCGAACCAGATGCGTCAGCTGGGCGGCATGCGCGGCCTGATGGCCAAGCCCTCGGGCGAAATCATCGAGACGCCGATCATCTCGAACTTCAAGGAAGGCCTCACCGTTAACGAGTACTTCAACTCGACCCACGGTGCCCGTAAGGGCCTGGCCGACACCGCCTTGAAGACCGCGAACTCGGGCTACCTGACCCGTCGTCTCGTCGACGTGGCGCAGGATTGCATCGTCAATTCCGTCGATTGCGGCACCGAGAACGGCCTCACCATGACGGCGATCGTCGACGCCGGTCAGGTTGTGGCTTCGCTTGGCGCGCGTATCCTTGGTCGTACGGCTCTGGATGACATCGATCACCCGGTCACCGGCGCTCGCCTCGTCGACGCTGGTCGGATGATCCTTGAGCCCGACGTCATCGAGATCGAAAAGGCTGGTATCCAGTCGATCCGTATCCGTTCGGCACTGACCTGCGAAATCCAGACGGGCGTTTGCGGCGTCTGCTACGGCCGCGACCTGGCACGTGGTACGCCGGTCAACATGGGCGAAGCGGTTGGCGTTATCGCTGCACAGTCGATCGGTGAACCGGGCACTCAGCTCACCATGCGTACCTTCCACCTCGGCGGTACGGCGACCGTGGTCGACCAGTCGTTCCTGGAAGCGTCCTACGAAGGCACGGTTCAGATCAAGAACCGCAACATGTTGCGCAACTCGGACGGCGTTCTTGTCGCGATGGGCCGTAACATGGCGGTCCAGATCCTGGACGAGCGCGGCGTCGAGCGTTCTTCGCAGCGCGTTGCCTATGGTTCGAAGATCCTCGTCGACGATGGTGACAAGGTGAAGCGCGGTCAGCGTCTCGCCGAGTGGGATCCCTACACCCGTCCGATGATGACGGAAGTGGAAGGTACCGTTCACTTCGAAGACGTCGTCGACGGCATCTCGGTGCTCGAAGCGACCGACGAATCCACCGGCATCACCAAGCGTCAGGTTATCGACTGGCGTTCGACTCCGCGTGGTACGGACCTGAAGCCGGCGATCGTCATCAAGGACAAGAATGGTGCGGTCATGAAGCTGTCGCGTGGTGGTGACGCCCGCTTCATGCTTTCGGTTGACGCCATTCTTTCGGTGGAACCGGGCACGAAGGTCTCCCAGGGTGACGTGCTTGCACGTTCGCCGCTGGAAAGCGCCAAGACCAAGGACATCACCGGTGGTCTGCCGCGCGTTGCCGAACTGTTCGAAGCTCGTCGTCCGAAGGATCACGCCATCATCGCTGAGATCGATGGTACCATCCGCTTCGGCCGCGACTACAAGAACAAGCGTCGCGTTCTGATCGAGCCGGCGGAAGACGGTGTCGAGCCGGTCGAATACCTGATCCCGAAGGGCAAGCCTTTCCATCTTCAGGATGGCGACTACATCGAAAAGGGCGACTACATCCTCGACGGCAATCCGGCGCCGCACGACATCCTGGCGATCAAGGGCGTGGAAGCACTTGCTTCCTACCTGGTCAACGAAATCCAGGAAGTCTACCGACTGCAGGGCGTTGTCATCAACGACAAGCACATCGAGGTGATCGTCCGTCAGATGCTGCAGAAGGTGGAAATCACCGATGCAGGCGACTCGACCTACATTGTCGGCGACAATGTCGATCGTATCGAGCTCGAAGACGTCAACGACGGCCTGATCGAACAGGGCAAGAAGCCGGCATACGGCGATCCGGTCCTGCTCGGCATCACCAAGGCCTCGCTGCAGACACCGTCGTTCATCTCGGCAGCGTCGTTCCAGGAAACCACCAAGGTCCTGACCGAAGCGGCGATCGCCGGCAAGACGGACGGCCTGCAGGGCCTGAAGGAAAACGTCATCGTCGGCCGTCTGATCCCGGCCGGTACCGGTGGCACGATGACCCAGATCCGTCGCATCGCAACCGCGCGCGACGAAATGATCCTGGAAGAGCGTCGTCGTGGCACGGGTGCGGATGTCGCAACGCCGATGCTCGCCGATCTCGCCAACGAGAACGCAGCAGCCGAATAAGCGAGGGGGGCGGTCTCCGCCCTTTGAGCCAACGAAAAAAGCCGCCGAGAGCGATCTCGGCGGCTTTTCCTTTGAGCGGTCACCGCGCGCGGCAAAGCCGAGGGCGACGATCTCTTGAACGTGAACTTAGCTGAAGCGGATAATCGCCACTTCGCCTTCGAGCGCACCCTGGTAGGCTGAGGCGTGAGGCTCTTCGCTCGGGACTTCGGTCAATGTACCGATCTGGTCCAGGTCAGCCTCGAGAAAACCTTCTTCGGCAAGTGCGTTCAGCGCTTCGCGAACGGCGGTATCGTCGTCGGGCGCCTTGAGCATCACGTGAATGTCCACGCCGTCTCCGTCGCCGTCGGTCTCGTAGGCTTTGCCGATGATGATGAACACCATCGGTTCGTCCGGGGCATTGTCGTTGTCTGGGGTGACGGCCATTTTGTTTCCTTTCGAATGACTGGCGGGACCTTAGCGTCCTTTTAAACCCAGCGCGACGGAAATGCAGTGCCCTTCGAACGCTTCTCCTGGGGCCGACTCGAAGTCGGTGGAAAACCGCCACAAAGTGGTTGCCGATTCCTTAACCCTGTCGGACACTCTGCGGGCTGAAGGGGCAAAGAGGCGGGCGCCGGGTGCGGAACCATGTGCAAAAGCCTTGTTTTGCAGGCATGTCAGGCCTGTGCGCGATAGAATATTTCTTAATTGCCCTTGACTGTTGGCCTTGAAATCAGTACACCCCGCCGCATCGGAGCCCATGTGAGGCTGGCTGGTTCGGAACGTCGCGTTCTGGAGTTCGCCTCAAACAAGGTTCGAAACGCACGCTGACGACAACAATGCTGCACGCATGACGCGCAATATAGTGCGTCCTCTGCTTTATTTGGGGCCATCTGCGGAAAAGCGGATCGGCCCCTGTTTTGCGCATTTCATGAGGCGTTCGACATCGCCGGCGACGGCAACGATCCGCCCGCAAGGGTAACGTGACAAGATTTTGCAAGGATGGGTATATGCCTACCGTAAACCAGCTGATCCGCAAGCCTCGTCAGGCACAGGTAAAGCGCAACAAGGTTCCTGCTCTGCAGGAAAACCCGCAGAAGCGTGGTGTTTGCACCCGCGTTTACACGACGACCCCGAAGAAGCCGAACTCGGCTCTCCGTAAGGTTGCTAAGATTCGCCTGACGAACGGCTTCGAAGTCATCGGCTACATCCCGGGTGAAGGTCACAACCTTCAGGAACACTCGGTTGTTATGATCCGCGGCGGCCGCGTAAAGGACCTTCCGGGTGTTCGTTACCACATCATCCGTGGCGTTCTCGACACCCAGGGCGTCAAGAACCGCAAGCAGCGCCGTTCGAAGTACGGTGCGAAGCGTCCGAAGTAATTCGGTTTTGAAAATCCCGGCGCTGCGCGAGGTCCTCCGCGTGGTAAAGCGCTGAAACAGTTAAAGAGACGAGAAGTATGTCCCGAAGTCACAGAGCAGAAAAGCGTGAGATCAACCCGGATCCGAAGTTCGGTGATCTGGTTGTCACGAAGTTCATGAACGCAATCATGCTGCACGGCAAGAAGTCCGTTGCGGAAAGCATCGTTTACGGCGCGTTCGATGCGGTTCAGGTCAAGCTGAAGCAGGAGCCGATCACCGTATTCCATTCCGCGCTCGACAACATTGCGCCGCACGTTGAAGTGCGTTCGCGCCGCGTCGGTGGTGCTACTTACCAGGTTCCGGTCGATGTTCGTCCGGAGCGTCGCCAGGCCCTCGCCATCCGTTGGCTGATCGCGGCCGCACGCAAGCGTAACGAGACGACCATGGTCGATCGCCTTTGCGGCGAACTCATGGACGCAGCGAACAACCGTGGTAGCGCCGTGAAGAAGCGCGAAGACACGCACAAGATGGCTGATGCCAACCGTGCGTTCTCGCATTATCGCTGGTAATTCTGGCGCGAACGTCTCAAGAGGCAGTCCACTATGGCACGCGAATATAAAATCGAAGACTACCGTAACTTCGGTATCATGGCGCACATCGACGCCGGCAAGACCACGACGACCGAGCGCATCCTTTACTACACCGGCAAGTCCCACAAGATCGGCGAAGTCCACGACGGCGCCGCGACCATGGACTGGATGGAGCAGGAGCAGGAACGCGGCATCACCATCACGTCCGCTGCTACGACGACCTTCTGGAAGGGGCGCGATGGCAAGACCCGCCGCTTCAACATCATCGACACGCCCGGTCACGTTGACTTCACCATCGAAGTCGAACGCTCGCTGCGCGTTCTCGACGGCGCCATTGCGCTTCTCGACGCCAACGCAGGTGTTGAGCCTCAGACGGAAACCGTCTGGCGCCAGGCCGAGAAGTACAACGTTCCGCGCATGATCTTCTGCAACAAGATGGACAAGACCGGTGCGGACTTCTACCGCTCGGTCGAGATGATCAAGACCCGCCTGGGCGCGATCGCCGTCGTCATGCAGCTGCCGATCGGCGCTGAAACCGAGTTCAAGGGCGTTATCGACCTCGTCGAGATGAACGCTCTCGTCTGGCGCGACGAATCGCTCGGCGCCCAGTGGGACGTCGTCGAGATCCCGGACGACATGAAGGCGAAGGCTGAAGAATATCGCGAAAAGCTGATCGAGACCGTTGTCGAGATCGACGAAGCTGCGATGGAAGCCTACCTCGAAGGCAACATGCCGTCGAACGACAAGATCCGCGAACTCGTTCGCCGCGGCACCATCGACGTGAAGTTCCACCCGATGTTCTGCGGTACCGCGTTCAAGAACAAGGGTGTTCAGCCGCTGCTCGACGCGGTTGTCGACTACCTGCCGTCGCCGCTCGACATTCCGGCGATCAAGGGTATCGACGCGAAGACCGAAGCTGAAATCGAACGTCACGCTGACGACGCCGAGCCGCTTTCGATGCTCGCGTTCAAGATCATGAACGACCCCTTCGTCGGTTCGCTCACCTTCGCGCGCATCTATTCGGGCAAGCTCGAAAAGGGCTCGTCGGTCATGAACACGGTCAAGGACAAGCGCGAGCGCGTCGGCCGTATGCTGCAGATGCACTCGAACAGCCGTGAAGACATCGAAGAAGCCTTTGCAGGCGACATCGTTGCTCTGGCTGGTCTCAAGGAAACCACCACTGGCGATACGCTCTGCGACCCGCTGAAGCCGGTTATCCTCGAGCGCATGGAATTCCCGGAGCCGGTTATCCAGATCGCGATCGAGCCGAAGTCCAAGGGCGACCAGGAAAAGATGGGCCTCGCGCTCAACCGCCTGGCAGCCGAAGACCCGTCGTTCCGCGTCAAGACCGACCAGGAATCCGGCCAGACGATCATCGCCGGCATGGGAGAACTTCACCTCGACATCATCGTCGACCGTATGCGTCGCGAGTTCAAGGTTGAAGCCAACGTCGGTGCGCCGCAAGTTGCCTACCGCGAAACCATCACGCGTCAGCACGAAGAAGACTACACGCACAAGAAGCAGTCCGGTGGTACCGGTCAGTTCGCGCGCGTCAAGCTCGTATTCGAACCGAACCCGGATGGCGAAGATTTCGTCTTCGAATCCAAGATCGTCGGCGGTGCTGTTCCGAAGGAATACATCCCGGGCGTTCAGAAGGGTATCGAAAGCGTTCTGTCTTCCGGTCCGCTCGCTGGCTTCCCGATGCTGGGTGTCAAGGCCACGCTCATCGACGGTGCATTCCACGACGTCGACTCGTCGGTTCTGGCCTTCGAAATCGCTTCGCGTGCTTGCTTCCGTGAAGCTGCCAAGAAGGCCGGTGCACAGCTGCTCGAGCCGATGATGAAGGTTGAAGTCGTAACGCCGGAAGACTACGTCGGCGACGTTATCGGCGACCTCAACTCGCGTCGTGGCCAGATCCAGGGCCAGGAATCGCGTGGCGTTGCCGTTGTGATCAACGCAAACGTCCCGCTGGCGAACATGTTCAAGGACGTCGACAACCTGCGCTCCATGTCGCAGGGCCGCGCACAGTACACGATGACCTTCGATCACTACGCGCCGGTCCCGTCGAACGTCGCACAGGAAATCCAGGCAAAGTATTCCGGTCAGAAGTGACCGGAATACCGATACGCTGAACGCAGATAAGAAAGTTTTCCCCGCGAGGGGATAGAGAACGGAGAGCCGGAAATGGCAAAGAGCAAATTTGAGCGCAACAAGCCGCACGTTAACATTGGCACGATTG
>NZ_JAEPRP010000158.1:9727-17579 GCF_016652895.1 Ensifer sp. SSB1 | reverse complement strand
CCCGGCGACGGCATCGGCCCGGAAGCCATGGCGGAAGTCCGCAAAATCATCGCCTACATGAATGCCGAGCTTTCAGCCGGCTTCGTGATCGACGAGGGCCTGGTCGGCGGTTCGGCCTATGACGCCCACGGCCAGGCGATCTCGGAAGAGGACATGAAGAAGGCGCTCGCCGCCGATGCGGTGCTGTTCGGCGCGGTCGGCGGTCCGAAGTGGGATGCAGTGCCCTACGAGGTTCGCCCGGAAGCCGGCCTGCTGCGCCTGCGCAAGGACCTCGAACTCTTCGCCAACCTGCGCCCGGCGATCTGCTATCCGGCGCTGGCCGCCGCCTCGTCGCTGAAGCCCGAGCTGGTCGAAGGTCTCGACATCCTGATCGTGCGTGAACTCACCGGTGGCGTCTATTTCGGCGAACCGAAGGAGATCATCGATCTCGGCAACGGCCAGAAGCGCGGCATCGACACCCAGGTCTACGACACCTACGAGATCGAGCGCATCGCCGGCGTTGCCTTCGAACTGGCCCGCACGCGTCAAAACCGCGTCTGCTCGATGGAAAAGCGCAACGTCATGAAGTCGGGCGTCTTGTGGAACCAGGTGGTGACCGAGACGCACAAGGCGAAATATTCCGACATCCAGCTCGAGCACATGCTGGCGGACGCTGGCGGCATGCAGCTGGTGCGCCAGCCCAAGCAGTTCGACGTCATCGTCACCGACAACCTGTTCGGCGACATGCTGTCGGATGTCGCGGCCATGCTCACCGGTTCGCTCGGCATGCTGCCGTCGGCCTCGCTCGGCGCGCCGGACGGTGTCAGCGGCAAGCGCAAGGCGCTCTATGAGCCGGTGCATGGCTCGGCCCCCGACATTGCCGGCCAGGGCATTGCCAACCCGATCGCGATGATCGCGTCGTTTGCCATGTGCCTGCGTTACTCCTTCAACCTCGTGAAGGAAGCCGACAATCTCGAAAAGGCGATCGCCAACGTGCTCGACCAGGGCATCCGCACCGGCGACATCATGGCCGAAGGCGCGAAGAAGGTCGGAACGACGGAGATGGGCGACGCCATCCTCGCCGAGTTCAAGGCGCTCTCGGCTTAAGCGACGACCGATCCCGAACGGCGTCGCACGGACGCCAACAGGCCTACGAAAACAAACACCTCCGGAGCGCATCCGGAGGTGTTTTGCGTTTCACGGCTCTGGGGGGGGAAGCGGCGGCTCAAATCGTGATGCCGCCGTCGATGTTGATGGCCTGGCCGGTGATGAAGGCGGCCTCGTCCGAGGCGAGGAAGGTGCAGATGGCGGCGACCTCTTCCACCGTGCCGAAGCGGCCGGCCGGCTGGCGGCTGATGAAAGACCGGTAGGCCTCGTCCCGGCTTCCAAGCTTTTCGCCGAGTTCGCCGATGCGCTCTTCCAGGGAGGGCGAAGCGACAGTGCCGGGGCAGACCGAATTGCAGCGGATGCCCTGAGAAACGTAGTCAGCAGCCACCGCCTTGGTGAGACCGATGACGCCACCCTTGGCAGCACCATAGGCGGCACGCCGCGGGAAACCCTTGATCGAGGAGGCAACCGATCCGATGGTGATGATGCTGCCGCCATTGGCCTTCATCTTGGGGATTGCGCCGGCGATGACGTTATAGGCGCTGTCGAGCGTGATGTTCACCGAGCGCCGCCAGTCGGCGGGCGAGCATTCCTCGATTGTGCCCTGATGCACGTAGCCGACCGCATGCACGAGGATATCGACCCGATCGAAGGCTTCGAAATAAGCGCTGACGGCCCCGTGATCCGTCGCATCGAGCCGCGTCGTCGTGGCCCCTTCGAGGGTGGCGAGCAGCTCGGCGTTGATGTCGCTGGCGTGGACCACAGCACCGTCGGCCAACAGTCGTTCGGCAACCGCGCGGCCGATGCCCTGGCCGGCCGCGGTGACCACGGCGACGCGCCCGGCCAATCGTCCCGACTTTTCCTTCATGGTGAGATCCTTCCGCATGTCTAGAGGGATTGAACGACCTGGCGCTGGCGGCCGAGGCCATCGATACCAAGTTCCACCACGTCACCGGGCTTCAGGTAGCGCGGCGGCTTCTTGCCCATGCCGACACCCGGCGGCGTGCCGGTGCAGATGAGATCGCCCGGCTCCAGCACGCAGAACTCGCTCATGTAGGAGACGATGGTCGCGACATCGAAGATCATGCGGGCGGTCGTGCCCGCCTGCATGCGCTCGCCGTTGACGTCGAGCCACATGGACAGCGCCTGCGGATCCGGCACTTCGTCGCGGGTCACAAGCCACGGACCTGTCGGGCAGAAGTTCGGAAAGCTCTTGCCCTTCACCCATTGCCCGCCGCGCTCCATCTGCCAGGCGCGTTCGGAGACATCGTTGACGACCGTGTAACCGAAGACATGCACCATGGCCTCGGCACGCGACACGTTCAGGGCGCGTTTGCCGATGACGATGCCGAGCTCGACCTCCCAGTCGAGCTTCGACATTTTTTCGGAGTAGAGAAGCGGCGCGTTCGGGCCGCAATAGGTGCCGGCCGCCTTGTTGAAGAGGATCGGTTCGGACGGCACCGGCAGTCCCGCTTCTTCCGCATGGTCGGAGTAGTTGAGGCCGACGCACCAGATCGTGCCGGGCCTTGCGACCGGCGGCAGGATGTACGCATCGACCACCGGCACCACGGGCAGAGCCGCCAGATCGGCGCCGGAGAGCAGTGCCATGACATCAGGCAAGGTCTTCGCCGTGAAGTCCCGGACGAGCGAAGACACGTCCCGCGCTGTCCCCTCGCCATCGAGGATGCAGGGCACGGCGGAGCCGTCGACGGTGAGACGCAGCAATTTCATTCTCTTGGCCTTTCAATTGCAAATAGCTGGGCGAGTGACGGCTCAGCCGATTGGAGCGGCATCGACGGACAGCCGGTAGCGGGTGGTGAACATCTGGCCGGGGTCGAAAGCAATTGCCGTTGCAACACCCGATACCGCGATTGGATTGTCGGCCGTCGAGACCGCCGGTCCGAGATCGAAGGCGGAAGCGATCGGCTCGACACCAAGCGCCACGTGTCGCCCATTCCAGGGATAGGCCTTGCGGCCGCGGTTGCTGAACCAGAGCAGCAGGCTCGGAAAATGTTCCTTCTGCCAGGCGAGCCGCGCGCGAAAACCCTCGTCGCGATAGTGGAGCGCCAAGCTGCCATCGATACCGGAGAGCTGCAGCAGGTCCTCGGTCTCTTCGACGAGCGGCACCTGCGATGCGTCGATGCTCGCATCGCCACGCGTATCGACCTTGCCGAGCGACGACCACTGCCGGTTGGGCGAGAACAGAGCCGCGCCCGGTTCGACATCGCTCGGAAAGCTCCAGACTTGGTCATAAGCACCGGGTTCGATGGCTACCGAACCCGGGCGGCTCGAGAGCCGGAACGTCGGATGCAGACCGATCGGCAGGCGGCATGGACGCCGCGCCTCGATTTCCAAGGTGAGGTCGACAGCCGCCGCATTGGGATCCGGCACGATCCGCCGCCGCAGCAAGCGGATCGGATGGTTCTCCGGATAATGGCATTCCATGGTGATCTGGCGGTCGTCGCAAGCGCCCCAGTCCCAATGGACGTTGGAGCTATGGCCATGCGGCACACCGGCGCCAGCGAAGCTCTCGCCGGTCGCCGACCATCCTGTGGGCAGCGTGCGGTCCGCGTCACTGCCGAAAGGTACGCACGGCCACTCGCCGCGCAGCTCCCTCAGGATTTCCGGCAGCGTCTCCCGCTCGTAGTCGTTGCCCCAGGGCGCCACATGCAAGGGGCTGACCTGGCGCCCATCTGGCAGCAGGAACAGCACCGGGCCGAGCATGCCGCCGGCCGACTGCACCGAGAGGCAACCATGCGCCCAGGCAAGCGCGCGCCGTGTTGTCTCTGCGCTCACCGGCCTGCCACCCCGAACCGGTTTTCCGGCATGCCCGGGACCTCGACGCGCATGGCGTAGAGGCTGCCGGCGAGGCGCTCGGCTGGCCCTCCCCCGGCCGTGGTGATGTAGAGCGTCTTCAAGTCTGCGCCGCCGAAGGTGCAGGTGGTGATGTTGGTGACCGGCATATCGATCGCCTCGGCAAGGCTGCCATTGGGCGCAACCCGAGCAATGCAGCTTCCGCCATAGCGGCAGTTCCAGAGGAAGCCTTCGCTGTCGATCGCCGAACCGTCGGGCGCGCCGCGGCCGAAACCGGCGAAGAAGGGTCGTTCGCCGGATATCGTCCCGCCTGCGGCATCATAGTCGAAGGCATAGACCTCGTTTGCCAGCGTATCGCCGAAATAGAAGGTGCTTCGATCCGGGCTCCAGCAGAGCGTGTTGGAAATGCCGAGCCCGTGCCGCCATTCGGTGACGGCACCGTCCGGCGCGATCCGGTAGAGGATGCCTTCGCCCGGCGCAACGTCGCCAAGCTGACCATCCGGAAGGACGTTGTTCTTCATCGAGCCGACCCAGAAATTTCCGACTGGATCGGCGCGACCGTCATTCAGGCGGACGCGTGGGGCGCCGGGCAAGGCAAAGCCGTGATCCTGCCGCCGATCGGTTTGCGGCCACCACCAGATCAGCTTCGAGCCGAGAGCGACGAGCAGCCGTCCGTCTTCGCCCGTCAGCGAAATTGCCACCACCGGCTCGTCGAAGAGCCACGTCCTGACCGCCCGCGTCGCCTCGTCATAACGGTGGATCAGAAAGCGGTTGATGTCGGTCCAGTAGAGCGCCGCCTCATCCGCCGACCAGACGGCTCCCTCGCCGCAGCGGTCGCCGACGGGTGCGACACAGACAAGCTCACGGGCCATCTCCGCCTCCTATTCCGCTGCGATGCTTGTCGGGATCGAACGCGAGGGTCCGAGCGCCTCGGCGTTCTGCACCAGTGCCTTCATGTAGCCGAGCGCGAAGGCCTTGCCGGCGTGCCAGGAGGCGCCGCAGGTCATGGCCGGCGTATGGTCGGGGATCATCACGCCCTGGTAGTTTTCGTCGCGCAGGATGCGGATGATCTCCGCCATGTCGATATCGCCCTCGTCGACGAAGGTCTCGACATAACGCGGCATCTTTCCGCGCACGTTGCGGAAGTGGATGTAGCCGATGCGGCCCGAACGGGCGAAGCGGCGGACATGCTCGTAGATGTCGCCGCCCGGCATCTCCTGGAGCGAGCCGAGGCAGAGTTCGAGCCCGTTCGACGGCGAGTCGACGATTGACATCAGCCGATCGTATTTCTCCGGACGGTTGACGAGCCGCGCGGTGCCGCGCAGTTCCTCGGCCGGCGGATCGTCCGGATGGGCGCCGAGCACGACACCCGCCTCTTCGGCGACCGGCACGACCTCCTTCAGGAAATGGCTGAGGCGGTCCCAGAGCTCTGCCGAGCTGACTGAAACGGAAGCGGCGCCGGCGATGCCGCGACGATAGCGCATGTTCCAGATCATGCCGTCCGGGATCGGCGCATCCGGGCTTGGCGCGATGCTGTTCTCGACGCCGAAGCCAACGGATTCGGCACCACCGCGGGCGTAGGGGCCGCGGGTCCAGCCATAGACGCCGGCGAGCGAGAAATTGTAGCCGATGCAGGGAATGCCGGCGCGGCCGGCGTCGCGAATGAGCTGCTTCAGCCCCTCGATCTGCAGCGCGCGCTCGGGCCCGTCGAGCAGCACGTCATGCCAGAAGCGCGGCGAGAAGTTCTCGATCGCCGCCACTTCCAACCCACCGGCCCTGACGTCCTTCACCAGCGCCGACAGCTCTTCGAAAGTCCAGAGCCGGTCACCGGAGCAATCACCCCAGCCGCCCTGATCGCCACTGTCGATCTTCGGATCCTTGCCGGCGAAATAGTTGGTGAGATGCGCGACGACATGGGTCGCGCCCGCCTGCACGGCAAACTGAAAGTAATCCGGGGTGAGTTGCTCCCGGTAGAGCCCAAGGCCGATTTTCATCTTGTCTTTTCCTATCCGATTATTTGACGCCGATGCCGGCCGTGAGGCCGCCGTCGATGCGGAAGTCCGAGCCGGTGACGAAGGCGGCGCGATCCGAGGCGAGATAAGCGACCAGTTCGGCCACCTCCTCCGGCTCGCCGATGCGGCCGATCGGGTGCGCGGCACCGAAGCGGGCGAAAGCTTCCGCCTCGCTGACGCCCTCGCCGCCATAGGTGCGGGCAGCGAGCGCCAACAGCGGCGTGCGCACCGAGCCGGGGCTCACCGAATTCACCCGGACCTTCGCCGCCGCATGGTCGAGCGCCATGGCGCGGGTCAGGGCATGGATCGCGCCCTTGGAGGCGACATAGGCCGCGACGTTCTGCTGGCAGGCATGGCCCTGCACCGAGGAGATGTTGACGATCGCGCCGCCGCCGCGCTTCATCATTTCCGGGATACCAAAGCGTCCGGTGAGGTAGATCGAGCCGACGTTGACCGCGAGGCAGCGGGCAAAGGTCTCGGCGCTGGTATCGAGAACGGTGCCATAGGGATGCACGGCAGCAGCGTTGACGATGATGTCGAGACCGCCTTGGCGCAGCACCGCCTCGCGCACGGCCGCTTCCACTTCCACCTCAACTGAAACGTCCGTCAGCCGGGTCGACATCGTCAGGTCGCGTTCTTTGGCGATGCGATCGAAGATCTCGTTGGTGGCGACGTCATTACCGCAGGCAAGCACGGTCGCGCCTGACGAGGCGAGCCGGATTGCCGAGGCAAGCCCTATGCCGGACGTGCCGGTGACCAGTGCCACTTTTCCCTTGAATTCAGTCATGATTGTCTCCGCGATGGATCGCGATGATCCGGGCCGGCGTCGACCCGAGATCATAAGCGTGATCGTTAGTCATAAGGGGGAGCGGGATGCGGACACCCCGCGCCGGTCTCAGCGCACCCGTTCCAGAACCTGGTTCAGGAGCACGGCGCCGAGGATGATCCCGCCGCGCACGACGTATTGCCAATATTCGCTGACATTCATCAGCGTCATGCCGTTGGAGATGCAGCCGAGGAACAACACCCCGATCAGCGTGCCCCAGATGCGGCCCTTGCCACCGAAGAGCGAGGTGCCGCCGATGATCACGGCCGCAATCACGTCGAGTTCCATGCCGGTCGCCGTCGTCCCGGTGCCGGCCCCGATCTGCGAGGCGATCAGCGTGCCGGAGACGGCGGTGAGCGCGCCCGTCAGGCCCAGCGTCAGCGCCTTCACCTTCCAGATGTCGATGCCGGAAAGGCGTGCCGCCTCCATGTTGCCGCCGACCGCGTAAACCTCGCGGCCGAAGCTCGTGTACTTCATCAGGAAGTGCATGGCCGCAAAGGTCAGCGCGAAGATATAGACCGGGAACGGGATGCCGAAGAGGTAACCACCGCCGAGGAAATCGAAGCCGAGCGGGAAGGACGACATCGGGAAGCCGCCAGTGATCAAATTGGCGACCCCGCGAAGTGCTGCAAAAAGCGCCAGCGTGGTGATGAAGGTCGGCACGTTGAACCATTGACGGAAACGGCCGGTGAGATAGCCGAGCGAGAAGCCGAGCAGCAACGCGGCGGCAAAACCCACCGTGACCGCGCCCCAGTCGCCGAAGACATCGGTGAAGCGATCGGCAAACCAGGCGACGATGCAGCCGGCAAGTGCAGCACCCGCACCGACGGAGAGATCGATCTCGCCGCTGATGATGACGGCCGTCATGCCGAAGGCGATGATGCCGAGCATCGAGACCGTGCGCAGCACGTTCAAGACGTTGCTGGTGGAGGCAAAGCCCGGTGCGACGAAGATCAGGAATATCACCAAAGCGGCGAGAATGATCTCCATCGGGTAGGTCTTGAGGAATTTGAGCGGCGTATTCTGCCCGCCGCCTTCCGTGGTCTGGCTTACGAGTGTCATTGCTTGGCCCCTTCCATGCACAGGCCGTAAAGTTCGGTCAGGTCGGTTTTCG
>NZ_JAEPRP010000158.1:0-9717 GCF_016652895.1 Ensifer sp. SSB1 | reverse complement strand
CACCTCGGCGACGACGGCGCCATGATGCATGACGAGGATGCGATCGGCGACTTCCAGCACCTCCTCGAGTTCCGTCGAGACGAAGAGGCTGGCGAGACCGTCGGCCGCCTTCTGCCAGATGATGTCGAAGATCTGGCGCTTGGCCTGAACGTCGACGCCGCGGCTCGGCTCGTCGAAGAACATCACCGACGGCTGCCGGTTCAGCCACTTGCCGATCACCACCTTCTGCTGGTTGCCGCCCGACAGCGACGACACTGGCAGCTCCGGATCGCCGCACTTGATGTGCAGATCGGCGATCTGGCGGCGCACATGCGGCTGTTCGCGCCGGCGTGAGATGAAGCCCCTGTTGGAGATCGGGCCGAGGCTCGCCATGCAGAGATTGTCGGCGGTCGAAAGCGACTGCACCAGGCCGACCTCCTTGCGATTTTCCGGCGTGTAGCCGAGCCCCGCCTTGCGCATGTCGCGGGGGCTCGCGCCGGTCATGTCGTGACCATCGAATGTGACCGTACCGCCATCGATCCGGTCGGCGCCGAAGATCGCCCGCATCAGTTCCGTGCGCCCGGCGCCGAGCAGGCCGGCAATGCCGAGGATCTCGCCGGGATAGAGATCGAAGGAGACGTTTTGAAAATGCCCCGAGCGGCTGAGATCGCGCACTTCGAGCACCGGCCTGGTACGATCGAGTGTGCGCCGTGGCGGACGCGTCGCACGGGCGGCATCGCCGAACATCATGCCGACGATCGCCGACGGTGTCGTCGCCTTCATCTCGACCGCGCCGATATAGTGGCCGTCGCGGATCACCGTGCAGGTGTCGGCGATCTCGAAGAGTTCGCTCATCCGGTGGGTGATATAGATCATCGTCACGCCGCGGGCGCGCAGCCGCTCGATCAGCGCGAAGAGCTGCTTGACCTCGCGCGACGCCAGCGCCGAGGTCGGCTCGTCGAGCAGCAGGATCGACGGGTTGAAGGACATCGCCTTGACGATCTCCACCACCTGCTGCTGGCCGACGCTGAGCGCCGAAACAGGCTGGCGGGAGTCGATCGCAAGCCCCATGTCGGCGAGCAACTCGCCAGCGCGGCGGTGCAGGCCCGCCCAGTCGACGACGCTGAAGCCGGCGCGGCGGCGATGCGGCAGCCGGCCGAGAAAGATGTTCTCGCCGACGGAAAGCTCCGGCACCAGCGAAAGCTCCTGGTGCACGGTGACGATGCCGGCGGCAAACGCATCGTGCGGCGAGGTGAAATGGCGGTCCTCGCCATTCACGCTGATCGTGCCGGATGTCGGCTCGGTGACGCCGGCGAGAAGCTTGACGAGCGTCGACTTGCCCGAGCCGTTCTTGCCCATCAGGGCATGCACCTGGCCGGGGGCGAAGCTGTGGGTGAATTCCGAGAGGGCGACAGTCGGGCCGTAACGCTTGGTCACGGCCCGAAAGTCCAGCCGTCCCTGCACCCCTTGCAACGCGGCTGAACTCGGTTGCGGATAGCTCATGCGGATTTCCTGCTGTGCAAGACGAGGGAGTGGCGGGCGCGATGACCCGCCGCTCGGCTCACGTCAGAACCCAATCACTTCAGCGCCTTCAGGCCTTCCTTGTAGGCGGCAACGGCCTGCGTATCGGCGCGCGTCAGGGGCAGCACCGGCACGTTGACCTTGGTCTCGATCTTCTTGCCGTCGAGCAGGTTCTGCGCCGCTTCGATCGCCTGCTTGCCGACCTCGAGCGGCTGCTGCGCCGTCGTTGCCTGCAGCACGTTGTCGGAATTGAGCAGCATGTTGGCGAGCTGCTCGGAACCATCGGTGCCGAACACGAAGACTTTGCCTTCGAGGCCGGCCTTCTTGACCGCCTGAACGGCGCCGATCGTGCCGCCCTCGTTTGCGGCGTAGATCACCTGGATATCGGGATTGGCCGTCAGCATATCGCTGGCGACCGCGAGCGCCTTTTCGGCAAGCCAGGCGTCCTGCTGGGCGACGATGTCGACCTGATCGTTGACGACACTCAGGAAGCCATCGACGCGGGCGTTCGACTGTTCGGGCAGCAGTGCCTTGAAGGCGAGCGTGCCGATCTTGACCTTGCCGCCATTGCCGAGCGTCTTCAGGAAGTCGGTCGCGGCCTTGCCGGTACCGATGCCGATATCGCGGTCCGAGCTCGTTACCGTCGCCTGGGCGACGTCGCCATTGGCCGAGGTCCCGTAGGTCACCACGGTAATGCCCGCGTCACGTGCCTTCTTCAGGGCCGGCACCGAGGCATCGGCCGAAAGCGGTGCCACGACGATCGAGTTCACGCCGCGGGCGATGTAGGTATCGATGAGCTGGGCTTCCTTTTCCAGCTTGCTGTCGCTGTTGCCGGCCAGAAGCTCGTCACCGGCAGCTTCCGCCGCCTTTTCCATGCCGATCTGGATGCCGCGGAAATACTGGTCCTGCTGGAAGACGATGCCGGCGATCGCCTTGCCGCCGGCAAAGGCCGCGCCCGGCGCAAAGCTGACGGTGGCAAGTAGCGCTGCAAGCGCCAGACGTTTCATGTTGCTCATATTGGTTCTCCTCCCAAGTGCCCTGTTCGTGCCGCCGGACCAACGGGCGAAAATCCGGCAAATGGCGGCCCGCACCACCTGAAGCGCGGTCGGGGCCAAATCTGCAAAAATGTTATCGTGGCTGCAGGCCGCCCGGCGGGGCATCGACGAAGCGAATGCCGAACTCCAGATGACGGCTCATCAGGTAGACATAGGCGATACGGTCGCGCGCCCTCAGCGCCCGGATGATCTCGGCATGCGCCTCGAAGGTCGCCGCGTGCACCGGGCGCTCGGCCTTGCCGAGACGCATGACCTCCTCGATCACCGAGCGCAGCATGTGGTAGGCGGCGAGCGTCGTGCGGTTGCCCGAGAGTTCGACGATCGCCGAGTGGAACTCATAATCGCACTGTGCCGCCGCTTCGACGCTCTCGGCCTCCAGAATGCGGGCATTGATCGCATCCAGCCGGTCGAAATCAGCGTCGCTGGCCGTCAGGATGATGTGTTCGCCGACACCGGTTTCGATAATGCGGCGGAAGCCCTGCAGGTCATGAAACGAGTCCGGCGAGATACCGTTATGGAAGGCAAAGAGCCGGCGGATCGCCTCGCCATGGCCGCCGCTGATGACGGCGCCCACCTTCGGGCGGGTCTCGACCATGCCATAGGCGCGCAGCACCTGCAGCGCCTCGCGCACGGTGTTGCGGCCAGCCTGGAACTGTTCGCCGAGATCACGCTCGGTCGGCAGCGCGTCGCCGATACCGAGGCCGCGCTCGGAGATCATGTCGCGGATCTGCTCGACTAGGCGATCGACGGCCGAGGTCTTTCCCGGCTCCACGGCCTCGACGCCCGACAATGCCTCTTCCCGTACCGAACTGCTCACTCGCCATCCTCCCTGCGATGCTTTATTTGTTGGTCCAGATCACGCTTGTCGTCAAGAGGAAATTCTGTGAATCCGCCTGTCACGATGATTTTCGAGCGAAATCGCCGTTTCAAGGCTTGAATTGTTGGACCAATGGGACATTATTGCCGGGCGTGGTCCAACAATAGCCACGGAAGCGGGTAGGAGTTCTGCATGAGACTGATGGAAGAGTGCTTTCGCTGGTATGGGCCAAACGATCCGGTGCCGCTCAGCCACATCCGGCAGGCGGGCGCCACGGGGATCGTCTCGGCGCTGCACCACATCTACGACGGGTCGCCGTGGCCCGATGAAGCGATCCTGGAGCAGAAGGCGCTGATCGAGGCGGCCGGCATGCGCTGGAGCGTCGTCGAGAGCATTCCGGTGCACAACTCGATCAAACTCGCGACATTAGACAGCGCCCGCTACATCGGCTGGTACAAGGACACGCTTCGCACCCTGGCACGTTCGGGCATCAGCATCGTCTGCTACAACTTCATGCCGGTGGTCGACTGGACGCGCACGGAGCTTATGCAGCCCCTGGCGAACGGCGGCTATGCGCTGCGCTTCGATGCGGTCGATTTCGCCGCCTACGATCTCTTCGTGCTGAAGCGTCCGCGCGTCGAGGACAGCTATTCCGAGCGGCAGATCTTCGTCGCCCGCCAGCGCTTCGATCAGATGGACCAGGCGAAAATTGACCGGATCGAGCGCAACCTGATCGCCGGCCTTCCGGCGACCGAGCGCCAGTTCAACCGGGCGAGTTTCCTCGCAGCGCTCGCGGAATATGACGGCGTGACCGCCGACACGTTGCACGCCAACCTGGCCCGCTTCCTCAGGGAGATCGTCCCCGTCGCCGAAGAAGTCGATATCCGGCTCTGCATTCATCCGGACGATCCCGCCTTTTCCCTCTACGGTCTGCCGCGCATCGTCTCCACACCGGCCGACGTCAGGCGGATTCTAGCCGCCGTCGACAGTCCGGCCAATGGCATCACCTTCTGCACCGGCTCCTACGGCACGCGCGCCGACAACGACCTGCCGGCCATGGTGCGAGAGTTCGGTCCGCGCATTCACTTTGCCCACCTGCGCAATGTCCAGCGCGAAGAGGACGGCTCCTTCTATGAAGCCGACCATCTCGGCGGATCGAGCGACATGCCGGCGGTGATCCTGGCGCTGATGCAGGAGCAGGAGCGCCGCGTCCGCGAGGGGCGCGCCGACTGGCAGATCCCGCTTCGGCCCGACCACGGGCATCTCCTTGCCGACGACATCGGCAAGGAGCGCATCAACCCCGGCTATTCGCTGATCGGGCGCTTGAAGGGTCTCGCGGAAATCAGAGGCGTCATGCAGGGCATCGCGACCGCCATAGCGCACAAGGCCTGAGGGAAGACATGAAACATTTTGAAGACGATACCGAACTCTTTGCCGCCATGCGCAGCCGGCTGTTCACGGCCGTGGTCGGCGACATTCTCGACACGATGGGCCTGCAGCACCAGTTCCTGCCGCCGCAGATCAAGGCGCTGCGCGACGACATGGTCGCAGTGGGCCGCGCGATGCCGGTGCTCGAGGCCGATTTCTTCGCGACGGCGGAGGCCGGCGGTCATTCGGAATTCAGCGCCAAGCCCTTCGGCCTGATGTTCCATGCGCTCGACAGCCTGAAGGAAAACGAGATCTACGTCTGCTCCGGCTCCTCGCCGCGCTATGCCGTCTGGGGCGAACTGATGTCGACGCGGGCGCTGAAGCTGAAGGCTGCGGGTGCGATTTGCGATGGCTACTGCCGTGACAGCGCCGGCATTCTTGCGCTCGATTTCCCGACCTTCTGCTACGGATCCTACGCACAGGACCAGGGACCACGCGGCAAGGTCGTCGACTACGGCATCCCGATCGAGATCGGCGGCATCCGCATCCGGCCGGGCGATATCCTCTTCGGCGACCGCGACGGCGTGCTCGTCATTCCGCGCGAGGCCGAGCGGGAAGCGATCGCGCTGGCGCTGGAAAAGGCCGAAACCGAAAGCAAGGTGCGCCTGGCAATCGAAGCCGGCATGAGCACCGTCGAGGCGTTCGAACGCTTTGGCGTCATGTGACACAAGGAGGTGAGGCCCGGGACCCGGCGCCTCACCGCAACCGGCTGAGATCCACGGGACGGTTGTTGATGATCGCCTCCATGGAGAAGAAGCCCGTGACCGTGGCGAGATCGAAGTTCGTGATGAGCTTCTGATAGAAGGCGTCGTAGCCGCCCATGCCACGGGTCACCACCTTGATCAGATAGTCCCAGTCCCCGCCGATCCTGTAGAAGTCGATCACTTCCGGCAGCCGCTCGACATGCTGGCGGAATCCGTCGCTCCATTCCTTGGAGTGATGACGCGTGCGGATCATCACGATCACCGTCAGATCCAGGCCCAAGGCGCTGAGATCGATGTCGCAGTGCGAACCCCGGATCATGCCGATCGATTGCAAGCGCTGCAGGCGCCGCCAGCAGGCATTTTGCGACAGTCCCACCCTCTCGGCCAACTCACGCTGCGAGAGGCTCGAATCCTTTTGCAGCAACGTCATGATCTTCATATCAAAACTATCGATTTTTGACGTTTCGTCGATCATTTGACCCAATTTGGCGCCGCTGCTGCAGGAAGATAGGTGAATTATTTGACCATGAAGGGGAATATAATCGCTGTCAATGTTCGCTCCGAGGAGTCAGCGAGATGATTGCCCCCGCCGTCCACCACCAGCCCTGCGAGACCCTTACACCCCTCGCCCGTTTCCGTCAGGCTTTGAACGGCCCGGGCGTGGTTGCCAACCTGCGCGACGATCTCGTCGGCGCGAAGGCGCAGATCGCCGGTCCCTATGGCATGAAGGCGCTCGTCTATGCCGACTATGTCGCTTCCGGCCGGGCACTGCGCGTGATCGAAAACTTCGTGCTCGACGAGGTCCTGCCCTACTACGCCAACAGCCATACGGAAGCCTCCTATTGCGGGGGCTTCATGACCCGGATGCGCCGTGAAGCGCGCGCGCTGATCGGCGAATTCTGCGGCGCGACGGCTGACCATGCGGCCATCTTCACCGGCTCCGGCGCAACCTCCGGCATCAACCGCCTCGTCAAGCTGTTCGGCGTTGCCGAAGCCGTGGCGGCAGGAAAGCATGTCCGGGTCATCATCGGTCCTTATGAACACCACTCCAACATTCTGCCCTGGCGCGAAAGCGGCGCCGAGATTGTCGAGCTCGCCGAATGTCCATCAGGCGGACCGGACCTCGGCGGTCTCCAACGGGCGCTCCGCCCTGGCGAAGCTGATCTCACCATTTGCACCCTTTCGGCTGGGTCGAACATCACCGGCATTACCAGCGACGTGGCCACGATCACCAGGATGGCCAAAGCTGCCGGCGCCAAGATGATCTGGGACTATGCCGGCGCCGGCCCCTATGTTCCGATTGCCATGTCGCCTGTTTCAGGTGCCGAGATCGACGCGATCGTCGTCTCGCCGCACAAGTTCATCGGCGGCCCGGGCGCTTCCGGCATCCTGATCGTTCGCCGCGACGGCGTCACGACCGACAAGCCGACCTGGCCGGGCGGTGGCACGGTGAAATTCGTCTCGCCTGATACCCACGACTACAGCGCCAACCTCGAGGCCCGCGAAGAGGCCGGGACGCCGAATGTCGTCGGCGACATCCGTGCGGCCCTTGCCTTCATCGTCAAGCATGCGATCGGACTTGAGCAGATGGAACGCCGCAACCGCGAGCTGGCGAAACAGGCGGTTGCCGCCTGGAAGGCCATCCCGCAGCTGGAGCTGCTCGGCCTGCAGGAGCCGGATCGTCTGCCGATCTTCTCCTTCCGCATCCGCAATGGCAAAGGTGGCTACGTCCACCAGCAGCTCGTCACCCGCATGCTGAGCGACCGCTTCGGCATCCAGGCGCGCGGCGGCTGCGCCTGCGCCGGGCCTTACGTTCACCGGCTGCTGTCGATCGATCCCGAACACTCCGAGCAGATCCGCCAGGCGATCCTCGCCGGCGAGGAAATCGAGAAGCCGGGCTTCACGCGGCTGAACTTCAGCGTCCTGCTTTCGGAAGAGAAGGTGAAATACATCCTTGATTGCGTCACGCAGCTGGCCGTGGACGCGCCCAGTTTCGAAGCCGACTACGATTTTGACCCCGCCCGCGCGATCTTCTTTCCGTGTGCAACGGCTGAGGAGGCTCTCGCCTATGCATAAGCCCGATGTTACCGGCTTCTACGATCCCCGCACCGGCAGCATCCAATATGTCTCCGCCGATCCGGCCACGGGCAAATGCGTAATCATCGACCCGGTGCTCGATTTCGACGAGAAGTCGGGCTCGACCGGCACGCGCAATGCCGATGCGATCCTCGATCATATCGCGGCCAAGGGGCTGACCGTAGAGTGGATCCTCGACACCCATCCCCACGCCGACCATTTCTCGGCGGCGCGCTATCTGAAAGCGAAGACCGGCGCGCCGACGGCGATCGGCGAGCATGTGAAGGGCGTGCAGCGGATCTGGAAGACGATCTACAACTGGCCGGATTTCGCCTGCGACGGCTCGCAATGGGACCGGCTGTTTGTCGACGGCGAGAGCTTCCGCATCGGTGAACTCAAGGCGCGCGTCATCCATTCGCCCGGACATACGCTCGCCTCGATCTCCTATGTGATCGGCGACGCTGCCTTCATCCACGACACACTGTTCATGCCCGACAGCGGCTCCGCCCGCGCCGATTTTCCGGGCGGAAGCGCTGCCGATCTCTGGCGCTCGATCCAAGCCATTCTGGCGCTGCCGGACGAAACCCGGCTCTTTACCGGTCACGACTATTGCCCTGGCGGCCGCGAGGCGCGCTGGGAAAGCACTGTCGCCGAGCAGAGGGCCGCGAACCCGCATGTCGCCGGCAAGACCGAGGCCGATTTCGTCGGCCTGCGCGAGGCACGCGACCGCACCCTGCCGATGCCCAAGCTCATCCTGCATGCGCTGCAGGTGAACGTGCGCGGCGGCGAGCTTCCGGCCGCCGAGGACAATGGCCGGCGTTACCTGAAGATACCGCTCGACGCGCTTCCCGGCTCGGTCTGGGGGTAACGACATCGTGGTGGATCCCTTCCAGCAGATGTTGCTTGCGATCGGCTCCGGTTCGCTCACCGGCTTCACACTCGGCCTGATCGGCGGCGGCGGCTCGATCCTCGCGACGCCGCTCCTGATCTACGTCGTCGGCATCCGCGACGTGCACACCGCGCTCGGCACCGGCGCGCTCGCCGTTTCCGCCAACGCCTACCTCAACCTCATCAGCCATGCGCTTCGCGGTCATCTCTGGTGGCGCTGTGCCCTGATCTTCACCGTTGCCGGCTCGCTCGGCGCCTTTTTCGGCTCCAGCCTCGGAAAACTGATCGACGGCCAGCGGCTGCTGTTCCTCTTCGGCCTGGTGATGATGTTCGTCAGCTTCGCCATGCGGAAGGTCAAATGCAACACGGCGGCAACACCCCAGTCGCTTTCGCTCGGGACGCATGGCAAGACCGGCCTGACCGCGCTTCTGACCGGAACCTGTTCCGGCTTTTTCGGCATCGGCGGCGGCTTTCTCATCGTCCCAGGACTGCTGTTTGCGACCGGCATGCCGCTGATCAATGCGGTTGGCACATCGCTTCTCGCCGTCGGCACCTTCGGCCTGACGACGGCGATCAACTACGCAGCCTCGGGATTGGTGGATTGGCGCATCGCCGGCTACTTCATCGCCGGCGGCATTGGTGGCGGCATTATCGGCACCATCATCTCCACCCGGCTCTCCACCCACCGTGACGCGCTGACGCAGATCTTCCGCGGCATCATCTTTTCCGTCAGCCTCTATGTGCTCTGGCGCAGCTACATAGCACCATGACGACTGAACCCTGATGGCGGTCGCATCGCTCACGACTTGGTGACATGCGAGGGTGAGCAGCGAGAAAAGCTAACGCGCGGATAACCTGCGGCCCCTTGCCGTTCCCCAAGACCCTTTGGCTGAAAACGTTCGATGGCTGTCCGACATCATCCTATCTGCACTATTTAAGACGAAGAAGTGGCGTGTTTTAATCCTGTCAGTACCTTTTCGGACAGGAGCAAGCCGATGACCGCTCAATGCATCAACATTTCGAACTGCACGCCACTGGCCACGCGCTCGATCTCGCAGCTTCCAATTAATCTTTTCGGCTCGGTCATGGGCATCACCGGCCTCAGCCTTGCGTGGCGTGAAGCCGCCAAGGCGACCGGCATGCCGGCCGTACCCGGCGAATATGTTGGCTTTCTCGCCAGCTTGATCTTTGTCAGCCTCACCGCGGGCTACGCTATCAAGTGGTACCGCCATCCGACCTCGGTCGCCGC
>NZ_JAEPRP010000156.1:0-17676 GCF_016652895.1 Ensifer sp. SSB1 | reverse complement strand
ATGGCGATCGCGATGATCGCATTCTCGATGCCGGGGCCGAGTGCTGCGACGAAGGCGAGTGCCAGGATGAGCTTCGGCAGCGACAGGAAGATGTCGGTGATGCCCATGAGGATACGGTCGACCCACCCGCCGAAATATCCGGCGGCGACGCCGATCACCAGGCCCGCCGGAGCCGCGAGCACGGCGACCAGCGTGACGATGGCGAGCGTGATGCGTGCGCCGTAGACGACGCGCGACCAGATATCGCGGCCGAGTTCGTCGGTTCCCATCCAGTGAGCGGCGCTTGGCGGCAACAGGCGTTCGCCGAGCGACTGGCGCAATGGATCATGCGTCGCCAGCCACGGGGCGAAAAGAGCCGTCAGCACCAAGGCTGCGATGATGATCGCGCCGACAACGGCCAGCGGATTGCGCATGAGAGCGCCGAAGATGCGATAGAAACGCCCCAGGCGTGCCTGCATAGGCGAGGTGGGGCTGTCGTCGATCAGCCAGTCGCGAAGTGTGGTCATGTCCGCCTCCTCCTAGCGTGCACGCGGATCGAGCACGCGATAGAGCACGTCCGAAATCTTGTTGATGCCGATGAAGACCGCGCCGATGACGAGGGTCGAGCCGAGCACGGCCGACATGTCGGCGTTGAGCAGGGCCACGGTCAGGTAGTTGCCGATGCCGGGCCAGGAGAAGATCGTCTCGATCATCACGGAGCCTTCGAGCAGGCCGGCGTAGGACAGGCCGATGACGGTGATCAACGGCACGCGGATCGGCCGGAAGGCGTGGCGCCAGATGACGAGGCGCTCCGGCACGCCCTTGACGCGGGCGGTGGTGACATATTCCTGGCTCAGCTGGTCGAGCATGAACGAGCGTGTCATGCGAGCGATATAGGCGAGCGAGAAGAAGCCGAGGCAGGACGCCGGCAGGATCAGGTGCCAGACGGCGTTGCGGAAGATCTCCCATTCGCCGGCGATGATGCTGTCGACAAGGATCAGGCCGGTCACCGGCGTCACCATGCCGTCATAAAAGATGTCGACGCGGCCGGGGCCGCCGACCCATTTCAGCCGGGCATAGAAAATCGCGAGGCCGACGAGGCCAAGCCAGAAGGCCGGCACGGAATAGCCGAGCAGGCCGACGACGCGGATGCCCTGGTCGAGCCAGGAACCTCGACGGGCGGCGGCGAAAACACCGAGCGGCACGCCGATCAGCACGCCGAGGATGATGCCGAGCGTCGCCATTTCCAACGTGGCCGGGAAGACGCGGGCAAGGTCTTCGAGAACCGGCCTGCCGGTTGAGACCGAGGTTCCGAAATTGCCCGTTGCGACATCGCCGACATAGCGGACGAACTGGGTAATCAGCGGCTGGTCGAGCCCCATTTCCTGGCGCACACGCTCATAGACAGCGACGGGTGCACGGTCGCCAACGACGGCCAGAACCGGGTCGATCGGCACGATACGGCCGATGAAGAAGGTGATCGCGAGCAAGCCGATGAAGGTTATCGCGAGCGTAACCAGGAAGCCCATCAAGGAGAAAAGGCGCTGCCGTGTCCGGCTTGGCCGAGCGGCGCGACGTACAGGCGCTGCTGCTGTGGTGCTGTCGTTTGCCACGTGGCGATTCCATCCCTCTTCGCTTGCGGTCTGTCCTGTCGATAGCGCAAAAAATCGCTTGGAGTATATAAATAAGTTTGCTTAAATCAAAAAAATTTTACTGGGAGGGAATGGGTGAGCGATCCGTCGGAGGAGGCAGACGCAACGTCCGGAAAATCTGGCGGGGCAGGGCAGCCGAAAATCGGCGCGCTGGTGCGCACGCGCCGGCGGCAGATGCACATGACCTTGCAGACGCTGAGCGACGCGTCCGGCGTTTCTGTCGGCTATCTCAGCCAGATCGAGCGCGATCTGGCGATGCCTTCGCTTGGCACGCTTGCGCAGATTGCCCAGGGGCTCGGAGCCGAACTCAACCATTTCATCCTGGCGCCGGCGATCGATACCGGCCTCTCGCGGGCCGAGGGGCGCATGGTGTTTTCGGTCGGAGGCTCACCCGTATCCTATGAGCGGATCGGCGCCGACTTCGCCGGCAACCAGCTTTCCAGCTTCGTCATTACCATTCCGCCGGGGCATCGCTCCGAGGTCTTCAGCCACGAGGGCGAGGAGCTCGTCTACATGCTTGAGGGGGAGATCCTCTTCGGCCTCGACGGCGACGACACCACGCTTTCCCCGGGCGATGGCCTGCATTTCCGCGGCATCCAGCCCCACTACTGGTGGAACAAGACGGACACCCCGGTGCGACTGATCTGGACCGGCACCCTGCCGCTCTTCCGGCCGCGCGCCTTCCAATCCAACGAGACCGGCACGCCGCAATCGGCGCTGAAGCCGGCACCGACAAAAACCAAGCCTCATCGAAAATAGGAGAATGATGATGAGAATGTTCAAGGCCGCGGTCTTCGCGGCGTCCCTGATGATGAGCGTAGCGCCGGCGGCGCTCGCCGAAACGCCGGCGGAAGTGCTGGTCGTTGCACAGAACATCGATGACATCGTCAGCATCGACCCGGCCGAAGCCTATGAGTTTTCCTCCGGCGAATACGTCACCCAGACCTACGACCGCCTGGTGCAGTACGATGCGCCCGACGTGAAGAAGTTGGCGCCGGGCCTCGCCTCCGAATGGACGGCTGACGATGCCGCCAAGACGATCACTTTCACGCTGCGCGATGGCGTCACCTTCTCCTCCGGCAATCCGCTGCGCGGCGAAGACGTCGTCTATTCCTTCAAGCGCGTCGTGGTACTCAACAAGGCCCCGGCCTTCATCCTGACGCAGCTCGGTTGGACGCCGGAGAACATCGACAAGATGGTGACCGCCGAGGGCAACAAGGTCACGATCAAGTATGAAGGCGACTTCTCGTCGGCCTTCGTTCTGAACGTTCTCGCCGCCCGCCCGGCCTCGGTCATCGATGCGGAGACCGTCAAGGCCAACGAAGCCAATGGCGACTTCGGCAATGCCTGGCTCAAGGCAAACTCGGCCGGTACCGGTCCGTTCGTGCTGAAGGCGTTCCGCGCCGGCGAACTCCTGAACCTCCAGAGCAACCCGAACTACTTCGGTGGCGCTCCGGCGATCAAGGGCGTCATCATCCGTCACGTAGCTGAAGCCGCCACCCAGCAGCTGCTGCTCCAGACCGGTGACGTCGACATGGCCAAGAACCTGACGCCGGACCAGGTGTCGGGCCTTCAGGGCAAGGACGGCATGAAGGTCGAATCCTACCCGCAGGCCGCCGTGCACTTCCTGTCGTTCAACCAGAAGGATGAAGCGCTGCAGCCGGCAGCCGTCTGGGAAGCCGCCCGCTACCTCGTCGATTACAAGGGCATGACCGACAGCTTCCTCAAGGGGCAGATGGAAGTTCACCAGGCCTTCTGGCCGAAGGGCTTCCCGGGTTCGCTCGACGAGACCCCCTACAGCTACGATGTCGAAAAGGCCAAGAAGATCCTGGCCGATGCCGGCATCAAGACGCCGATCAAGGTAACCCTCGACGTCATCAACTCGACGCCGTTCACCGATATGGCGCAGTCGCTGCAGGCATCCTTCGCAGAAGCCGGCATCAACTTCGAGATCATCCCGGGCACAGGCAGCCAGGTCATCACCAAGTACCGTGCGCGCACCCACGAAGCGATGCTGCTCTATTGGGGCCCGGACTTCATGGACCCGCATTCGAACGCCAAGGCCTTCGCCTACAACGAAGACAACGCCGACGACAAGTATCAGTCGACGACCACCTGGCGCAACGGCTGGGCCGTCCCGGCCGAACTGAATGAAGCGACCAAGGCAGCCCTGAAGGAAGCCGATCCGGCCAAGCGCGACGCGCTTTACGTCGACCTGCAGCGCAAGGTGCAGGAAAAGTCGCCGATCGTCATCATGTTCCAGGCAGCGACCCAGGTCGCGATGAAGGACAAGGTCGAAGGCTACGTCAACGGCGCCATTTCGGACTACGTCTTCTACCGCCTGGTGAAGAAGAACTGATCGTCCGGTGATCACCCTTGCGCCGATCAGAAAAAGGCGCACATATCAAACGCCCTGGGCCTTCCGGCCCGGGGCGACGTGTTTCTACTGATCGCTTTGATAAGTTTTGGGAAGGTATGCGAAATGGCGGATGTGAAGGTGAGAACGCGGGAAACCGGTGCGACGGCCGTCGTCGGCAAGACAGGTTTTCCGCATGTGACATCGGTGACCGGCGGTGAGCTCGATATCGTCACCGGCCCGTCGCAGCCCGGCTACGGCCCACTCGATCTGCTCTACGCATCGCTCGCGAGCTGCCTGGTGCTCAGCGCCCGGATCGCCGCCAGCCGCTACGGCGTACTCGACCGGCTGACGGAAGTGAGCGCCAAGGTGACCGGCGAGAAGGCCCATGACGAACCCTCCCGGGTTGCTAAGTTCAACATCGTCTTCGACATCAAGGGTGATTTCGACGACGCGGTCCGTCATGCGATCGCGGAAGCCGCCGAAAACGAGATCTGCACCGTCAGCAACACGATCCGGGGCAATCCGGAATTCGTGACCGAGTTCAATCACTGACGTTCGCCGGTCCCAATGTCCAACAGAAAGGGGGCGGGCTGCGATGGGCAGCCCGCCCCCTTTTTTAAGCAGCAGCGGTGATGAGCTCAGGCCGGCTGCGGCGCTAGCGCCTCCGGTTGGCGCCGACCGATGGTCAAGACCAGCAGGGCCGCCACGATGCAGAGCATTCCGGCGGCAAGCAACGCCGGGGTATAGGTTTCGAGCGACGTCCGGCTTGCGCCTGCGAGGAAGGTCGCGCTGGCAGCGCCGAGCTGATGACCGGTAAAAACCCAACCGAAGACGAGGCCTGCCCGTTCCGGACCGAAGCGTTCGGCCGAGAGCTTTACCGTCGGCGGTACCGTTGCGACCCAGTCCAGGCCGTAGAAAACCGCGAAGATCGACAGCGTGTAGATGTTGAAGCCGCTGAACGGCAGGAACATCAGCGACAGGCCGCGCAGGCCATAGAACCAGAAGAGCAGCCAGCGATTGTCGTAGCGATCGGAGAGCCAGCCGGAGCCGATGGTACCGATGAGATCGAACACGCCGATCAACGCCAGAAGACTGGCTGCGGCGACGGCGGCAATACCCACGTCACCGCAGATCGAAACCCAATGGGTCTGGATCAGTCCGTTGGTGCTGAAGCCGCAGACGAAGAATGTGGCAAAGAGCACCCAGAAGGTGTTGGTCTTCGCAGCGTCGGCGAGTGCCCTGACCGGCGCCATCAGCAGGGCACCGAAGCTCTTTGCCTTCGGTGGTGCCGGTACCATCTGCTTGGAACCAAAGGGGGCGAGGCCGAGGTCACCGGGGCGATCCTGCATCAGCAACAGAACCAGCGTGAAAGCCACCAGCAGTATGACGATGATCAGCGTCAGGGCCGAGCGCCACCCGATCGTTTCGGTAAGGGAGGCGAGCAGCGGCAGGAACACCAGCTGACCGGTGGCATTGCTGGCGGTCATCAGTCCGACGACGAGGCCTCGTCGCTTATCGAACCAACGGGTTGCCACCGTCGCGCCGAGGACGAGCGCCGTCATGCCGGTGCCGACACCGAGCACCACGCCCCAGATCGCGACCAGATGCCAGAGCTCCGTCATGTAGAATGAGGCGGCGATGCCGGATATGATCAGGATCAGCGCGGTGGAAACGACCGGGCGTACGCCGAAGTGGTTCATGAACGATGCCGCGAAGGGACCGAGCAGGCCGAAGAGGCAAAGACGGATCGCGAGCGCCAGCGAGATTTGGGCATTGGACCAGCCGAATTCGGTCTCAAGCGGTTTGATCAGCACGCCGGCCGAGCCCATGGCGCCGGCGGTCGACAACATGACCAGGAATGTGACGGCGGCCACCGCCCAGCCGTAATGGATATTGCGTCTGGCAAGATAACGCGCAAGCGCTGGACCGAACATCGTGGACTTCCTTTCGCCCGTATTGTTTGGGGAGCAGGCCCGGGCGCAATGCGCATCGCCTTTCGCGCCTCGGGACTTCTTTCTTTCTGTGGTGGGCTATCAGCCGACCGCCTCGTCTAAAGTGCCTGCAGCAATTCCTTCAGCTTTGCGGTGTCTTCCACCCCGAGCTTCGCCTCGATCTTGTCCTGGGCGCCCTGCCAGAGCGGCGCCCCGTCCTGCAGGATGTTTCGCCCATTGTCGGTCAGCTCGACGACAGCCTCCCTCTGGTCAGCGCCGGCGCTGGTTGCGACGAGATCCATGCCTTCCAGCACCTTGATGTTGCGGCTGACCGTTGAACGCTCCAGTTCGGTCTGGCGGCCGAGTTCGGTGATCGAGATCGGCTGGCCGCGTTCAATGTGCCGGAGCAGGCTGAACTGGGCGACATTGATGCCAATCGGTTCCAGAGCGTCGTCGTAGAGTGACGACAGCTTGCGGGAGGCCTTGCGCAGGAGAATGCAATAGCAACGAGACATGAAGCGTGTATATACACGCAAATCGATGACGTCAAGTATTCGAGGTGACCGGAGCCGCAGACGAGCGCCTTCACGGGCGCCTGCGAAAACTTGATTCTCGGGAGGAGACGGCAGAAACGCGCCTGCGCGCCGCGCGAATGACAGGCTTGTCGAACTTGCCGAGCGTCAGTCGACGAACGGCTCGAGTTCCTTGTCGAACTCGACCTCGACGACATTGTTGAAGAGGGCGGTCGCGACCATGATGCCGGAGAAGGCGACGAGATCGACCAGCGCCTTGGCGTCGTAACGCGCCTTCAGCCCGGTCCAGATTTCCTCCGGGACGGCATTGCTGTCGGCGACGATGGCGCGACCGAAATCGATCAGCCGCTGTTCGTCTTCGCTCGGCACGACGGTGTGAAAATCGATGCCGGCATTGGCGAAGGCACGGCGGAAGAAGCCCATGGCAATAGGGGACTTCATGGCCTCGGAAATGGAATGGGAGAGGAACCAGATCTCCCGATCGTCGAGCGCTGGGCGCAATTCCTCGCGCAGCGTGAACCATTCGGCGTAGATGCGGTGTGCAACCGGCGAATGCAGCAGCGTGCGCTTCATGTTGGTCATGCGGCCACGCACGCGGACCTCCTCGTCATGGGCGGCGCGGATATCGTCGGAAGCGGTGTCGTAGTCGATCTGCGGGATATGGCTCATGGTCATGCCTGTCTTGGTCGCGCGCAAGGGGCGCAAACGATGGTGGTAGCGTTAGACGGTGCTGAGCAGGATGCTCGTTTCGCTGTTCGAGACGCCTTCGACGTCGCGCACTTCGCGCAGGATGCGGTCGAAATCGCTGAGGCTGTTGGCGCGGATTTCGGCGACCAGATCCCAGCCGCCGTTGGTCGTATGAAGCGCGTAAAGTTCCGGTAGGCCGCGCAGGTATTTGATGACCTTGGTGGTGTTGCGGCCGCTGACTTCGATCATCATGATCGCACGGATGGCGCGATCGTCATAATCCTGCCGCACGCGCAGCGTGAAGCCAAGAACCGCGCCGCTTTCGAGCAGCCGGTCGATGCGCGTCTGCACGGTGGCGCGGGAGATGCCGAGCACGGTGGCGATCTTGGAGTAGGGCGCGCGGCCGTCTTCTCGCAGGAGCGAGATGAGCTGGTGATCGAGTTCGTCGAAGATATGCATGAATATTGTATAGTACGACTGCGCAAATTGCTCAATAAGCTGTTGCAGATTAGGCAGGTTTAAAATTTCAACTCACTTCTTGCTTGCCTAGTCTGACTCCATCGAATTTCTCCGATGGAGTTTTTAACGTGGTTCAGTATGTCGGTGTCGGCAACGTAATCGAGCTGGTCAAATCGATCGGCATTGAGACGTTTCTTGTAGGTCTTGCGGAATATATCGAGGATGATTTCCGTCGGTGGAACGCGTTCGAGAAAACCCCGCGGCTCGCCAGCCATTCGAAGACCGGCGTCATCGAACTGATGCCGACCTCGGACGGCGAGCACTACGGCTTCAAATACGTCAACGGCCACCCGAAGAACCCGAATGTGGGCCTGCAGACCGTGACCGCCTTCGGCGTTCTCTCCGATGTCAGCACGGGCTACCCCTGTCTCGTTTCCGAGATGACGATCATGACAGGTCTTCGCACGGCGGCCACGTCGGCGCTCGCGGCAAAGTACCTCGCTCGTCCCGACGCCCGCTC
Organism: Ensifer sp. SSB1; assembly: GCF_016652895.1. Classification (NCBI taxonomy): domain Bacteria; kingdom Pseudomonadati; phylum Pseudomonadota; class Alphaproteobacteria; order Hyphomicrobiales; family Rhizobiaceae; genus Ensifer; species Ensifer sp. SSB1. The sequence goes on along the minus strand of NZ_JAEPRP010000156.1, from coordinate 9,556 downwards.
GATGGCGATCATCGGTCTCGGTGCCCAGTCGGAGTTCCAGGCGCTCGCCTTCCGCGCTCTGCTCGGCGTCAAGCGCCTGCAGGTCTTCGACATCGATTCAGAAGCCGCTGACAAGTTCTGCAACAACCTCGCCGATATGGACTTCGACATTGTCGTCGCCGCGACCGCCGAGGAAGCCGTATCAGGCGCCGACATCATCACGACCGTCACGGCCGACAAGCGCAACGCCACGATCCTCTCCGACAACATGGTCGGCGCCGGCGTGCACATCAATGCCGTCGGTGGCGACTGCCCCGGGAAGACGGAACTCCAAGGCGATATCCTGCGCCGCGCCGACGTTTTCGTCGAATACCCGGAACAGACCCGTATCGAAGGCGAGATCCAGCAGATGGCGCCGGACTTCTCGGTCACCGAACTCTGGCAGGTTATCGCCGGCGAGGCCGAAGGCCGTCGCAGCAACGGACAGATCACCATCTTCGATTCCGTCGGTTTCGCGACGGAAGACTTCTCCGCGCTACGCTTCCTGCGCGACAAGATCCAGGGCACGGCGTTCTACACGGAACTCGACCTGACGACGCAGCCGGAGCACCCGCGCGATCTCTATGGTCTGTTCCGGCAACAGCCGGCAACCCCTGTCGAGCGGAGCGCTGCGTAACATGAAGAGACTGTCCGTACAGGCGCCGAAGGGCGTCGTGATGATCCGTCCGCACCATTTCGGCCCGAACCCGATGACGGCCAAGGACAACGCCTTCCAGGCAACCGACGCGGCACGGCAGCCGTCGGCAATCGCTAAGGCCGCCTTTGACGAAGTCAGCCGCATGGCTGACGGGCTCGCGGGCGCCGGCGTTGCCGTTCACCTCTTCGAAGACGAAACGACGACCCGTCCCGACTCTGTCTTCCCGAACAACTGGTTCTCGACCCATTCGGGTGGCCACGTCGCGATCTATCCGATGTACTCGGAAAGCCGCCAGAGCGAGCGCCGCTCCGACATCATCGAGATGCTGAAGAACGAGTATCGCGTTCAAGACGTGATCGACTATTCCGGTCTCGAAAAGGACGGCGTTTATCTGGAAGGCACCGGCGCCATGGTGCTCGACCATATCGGTCGTGTCGCCTATGCCGCCCGCTCCAACCGCACCAACGAAGTGGCGCTGGAACGCTTCTGCACCCACTTCAACTTCGAACCGATGATCTTCGGTGCGGTCGATCGCCAGGGCAATTCGATCTACCACACCAACGTGCTGATGTGCATCGGCACGGAGTTTGCGCTGATCGGTACAAGCATGATCCCGGATGCGGCGCGCCGCCAGGAAATCTGCGCGCGTCTCGAGGAAACCGGGCGCCAGGTCATCGATCTCACGCTCGACCAGATCGAGAACTTCGCCGGCAATGCCATCGAACTCGATGGTGTCGACGGCCGCGTCGTCGTCATGTCCGCCCGTGCACTCGCCTCGCTCCGCGCGGATCAGGTCAAGGCGCTCGAAGCCTCTGCCCGTGTTCTCGCCTTCGACGTTCCGACCATCGAGCTCGCCGGCGGTTCCGTGCGTTGCATGCTGGCCGGGGTTCACTTGTCACGTCGGGAAAACGTGAACAAGCAAGCGCTTTACGCCGCCATGTCCGATCGATAGAAGCACCTCATCCAAGCCAAAGGTACTACAAATGTCGCAGTCACGCCCCGTCTACCAGTTCAACAACATCATCGTCCGCACCCCGTCGAAGTCGGTCGTCAACGGCCTTCGCGCCGATGACCGCGGCAACCCCACCTTCGAAGGTGTGAAGGCCGAGCACGATGCCTATATCGCGGCGATGAAGGACGCAGGCGTGAAGGTGACGGTCTTGCCGGCGCTCGAAGCCTTCCCGGACTCGATCTTCGTCGAAGATCCGGCGCTGGTCTTCACCGAAGGTGCGATCCTGCTGCGCCCGGGTGCCGAGACGCGCGTCAAGGAAACCCCGGAAATCGAACCGACGCTGCGCGCCATGTTCGAAACAGTGCTCGACCTGCCGGGCGAAGGCTTTGCAGATGGCGGCGACGTGCTGACCACACGCGAAAGCGTGATGATCGGCCTCTCGGCCCGCACCAACAAGGTTGGCGCCGAAGCCCTCCAGGCTTGCCTGACCAAGCTTGGCCGCAAGAGCGAGATCGTTGCGACGCCGGAAGGCGTGCTGCACTTCAAGACCGACTGCTCGCTGCTCGACGACGAGACCGTGCTTTCGACTGCGCGCCTCGCCAAGTCGGGTGCCTTCGAACGCTTCAAGCAGGTGATCATTCCTGAAGGCGAAGAGCCGGCGGCCAATGCGTTGCGCGTCAATGACGTCGTTATGGTCGGTTCCGACTTCCCGCGCACGATCGAGATGCTCGACAAGCTCGGTTACAAGGTCGTGCCGATGAAAACGACGGAGATCGGCAAGATCGACGCGGGTCTTTCCTGCATGTCGCTGCGCTGGTTCAGCAACACGCTCTGATCCGACGCAATCCCCGAGGAGGAACATTATGAAGACGTTGAAGACCGCCCTGTTCGCAGGGATCGCCCTTTCCATGGCTGCTGGCAGCGCGCTGGCCGAGGACACGCTGCGGCTCGGCATGACGCCGGAGCCCTACATGCCGTTCACTCAGGTCAATGCCGGCGGCGAATGGGAGGGCCTCGAAGCCGACCTTTCTCGCGCGCTCTGCGAGAAGATGGCCGTGAAGTGCGAGATCAGCCAGATGGCCTGGGACGGCCTGATCCCGTCGCTGAAGGAGAAGAAGGTCGACTTCATCATCGGCGCCTTCTCGATCACCGACGAGCGCCGTCAGGTCGTCGACTTCTCGACGCCCTATTACACCGAAGGCACGTCTTTCGTCGGCTCCAAGGGTGATACGAGCGAGATCAAGACGACCGATGCTGCCGACGGCTCCGGCAAGATCATTGACCCTGCAAGCGTCGAGGGCAAGATCATCGGCGTCCAGACTTCGAGCGTACAGTCTGCCTACGTCGCCAAGTACCTGACGGGCGCCGAAGCCAAGAGCTACGACACCGCCGACAACTCGGTTGCCGACCTCATCGCCGGCCGCGTCGACTACGTGCTGATCCCCGACCTCTACATCCAGACGTTCCTGAAGACGCCTGAAGGTGCCGACTACGAGGTCAAGGTCGAAGTTCCGAAGAACGTCACGCTCGGTGAAGGTGTCGCCTATGCTGTGCGCAAGGGCGATGCAGCGACCCTCGAGAAGGTCAACGCCGGTCTTGCCGCCCTGGAAAAGGACGGCACGACTAAGTCGCTTGTCGACAAGTGGATCTTCGGCAAGAAGTAATCTGCACTTGAAGGGCGGCGGCCGGCTTGTTGCTTTGCCGCCGCCCTCGATCGCCAACCGGGCCGTAGCGCCGGGGCATTCTTGCAGCCATTGCGACGACGCCCTTGCCCGCCATGACAGGACGGGCGGCGCTCCGGGCTGGCAAAAAATCGGGAACAGGTAACGACGGATGGACTATTACTGGCAATTGCTTGCCTGGGGCGGCGAGGGCTGGGGCGACGATTTCGCCTGGGGCCTGGTGATGACCTTGCAGGTGTCCGTGGTCGCCTATGCGGTCGCGGTTCTCTTCGGCTTCTTGGGCGCTGCCGGCAAGCTGTCGAAGCACCGCTTCCCGCGGTTCCTTGCCGAAATCTACACGACCGTCGTCCGCTCCCTTCCCGAGCTGCTGGTCATTCTGCTTCTCTATTTCTCGGTCGCCAGCGGCGCCGAACGGCTCTTGAAACACTTCGGCCTGGTGGCTGAAACCTTCCAGTTCAGCTCTTTCTGGGCAGCGATTATCGCGCTTGCCTTCGTCTCCGGTGCCTTCATGACCGAAGTGCTGCGCTCTGCCTTCCTTTCCGTGCCTCCCGGCCAGATCGAGGCGGCGGTTTCGATCGGCATGCCCCGTCGCAAGGTCGTCATCCGCATCATCTTCCCGCAGATGATGCGTCATGCCGTACCGGGCATGGGCAATCTCTGGCTGTCGATCACCAAGGAAAGCGCCATCATCAGCGTGCTCGGCTCCTTCAGCGAGCTGCTCTACACTGGCTACAGGGCCGCTGCCGGCACCAAGCAGTACATCTTCTTCTACGGGCTGACGGCCATCCTGTTCCTGGCGATCACGCTCGTCTCCGTGCTGGTGATCGCCCAGATCGAACGCCGCCTCAACCGGGGGCACCACTGATGGATACGTTCTTCAACGTCATCGGCTTTCTGCCGGCGCTGATCAAGGCGACCCCGCTGACGCTGCTTTTGACAGCTGTCGCCGGCGTCTTCGGCCTCGTCATCGGCACGCTCGTGGCGCTTGCCCGGCTTTCCGGTCGCCGTGTGCTCTCGGTTCCGGCCTATGTCTTCACTTTCGCCTTTCGCGGCACGCCGCTGCTCGTACAGATCTACCTGATCTATTACGGTCTCGGACAAATCCTGCCCGGCACCTGGGTGCGCCACAGCTTCCTCTGGCCGTATCTGCGTGACGGCCTGTGGTATGCGATCTTCGCGCTCAGCCTCAACCAGGCATCCTATAATGCTGAGGTCATCCGTGGCGCGATCAAGGCGGTCCCGCGCGGCCAGATCGAAGCGGCGAAATCGATCGGCATGCGCTCGTCGATGATTCTCCGCCGCATCACCCTGCCGCAGGCGTTCCGCTCCTGCCTGCCGGTGCTGACGGGCGATCTGATCATCCTGTTGAAGACGACGTCTCTGGCCTCGACGATCACGATCCTTGAGGTCATGGGCACGGCCCGCATGCTGCAACGCCAGTCGCTTTTGATCTTTGAACCGTTGATCGCCGCCGGCATCATCTATTTCACTGTCGTCTTCATCCTGACGCGCATCATGGGTGTCGTCGAGAAGCGGCTCACCCGCTACCGCACGGCGAAGGCCTAAAGAGGAGGCGCGCCACGGCGCGCGAGAGGAACGAACATGGTCGCAACAGCGCTTTCGGTGAACAACATTCACAAGAGCTTCGGGTCGGTCGAGGTGCTCAAGGGCGTCTCCTTCGAGGCAAAGTCCGGCGATGTCATCTCGCTGATCGGCAGCAGCGGTTCGGGCAAGAGCACGTTGCTTCGCTGCATCAACTATCTTGAGACGCCGGACGAGGGCCAAATCTCCGTTTCGGGAGAGGTGATCCGCACCGTCAAGGGCAAGGACGGCAAGTTCCACGCCGCCGACAAGCGGCAGCTCGAGCACATCCGCACCCGCCTCGGCATGGTGTTCCAGAGCTTCAATCTCTGGTCCCACAAGACCATCCTCGAAAACATCATCGAGGGGCCGATCCATGTGCTCGGCATGACGAAAAAGGACGCGATCGGTGAAGCCGAACTGCTGATGGAAAAGGTCGGCATCACCCCGAAGCGCGATTATTATCCGAACCAGCTTTCCGGTGGCCAGCAGCAGCGCGCGGCGATTGCCCGGGCGCTGGCGATGAAGCCGGAAGTCATGCTCTTCGACGAACCGACTTCGGCACTCGATCCCGAACTCGTCAACGAGGTGCTGCTCGTCATCAAGAAGCTCGCCGAAGAGGGCCGCACGATGGTGATGGTCACCCATGAAATGTCACTCGCCCGTGATATCTCCAGCGAAGTGATCTTCCTGCACAAGGGGCTGGTCGAAGAGCGCGGTGCCCCAGCGCAGGTGATGCGCGACCCGCAATCGGCGCGTCTGCGCCAGTTCCTGCAGATGGCTTGAGGAGGCCCCGATGCGCGACGCCAATTTTTCCGAGTTCCTGCCTGAACTCGTCGATATCCGACACAAGCTGCACGAGATGCCGGAGATCGGCCTTTCCGAGGTGAAGACCTCGGAGTTCGTCGCGGGCCTGCTGCAATCATGGGGCTTCGAAGTGACGCGCGGCCTGGCGACGACAGGCATCGTCGCGACACTGAAGCGCGGCAACAGCAACCGCGCCATCGGCTTTCGTGCCGACATGGATGCGCTGCCGATGCAAGAGGAAACCGGTCTTGGTTACCAGAGCAAGCACCCGGGCGCGATGCATGCCTGCGGCCATGACGGTCACACCAGCATGCTGCTCGGCGCTGCCTGGGCACTGTCGAAGGACGAGAGCTTCAACGGCACGGTTCATCTGATCTTCCAGCCGGCCGAGGAAAACTTCGGCGGCGGCAAGCTGATGATCGAGGACGGACTTTTCGAGCGCTTCCCCTGCGAGCGGGTCTATGCGCTTCACAACTGGCCGGGGCTTCCGGTCGGTCAGTTCTCCAGTCGCGCCGGCGCGATGGCCGCATCCATCGACGTGCTGACGTTGACCATCCGGGGCAAGGGCGGCCACGGCGCCCAGCCGGAGTTGACCGTCGATCCGGTTGTCGTCGGCTCCAGCGTGGTGATGGCGGTGCAGACGCTGGTGTCGCGCAACATCTCGCCACACCAACCGTCTGTTCTGACCGTAGGCTCGTTCCAGGCGGGTTCCGCCTCCAACATTATTCCCGATACCGCGGTGCTGGAAATCAGCATGCGCGCCATGGACCCTGTTGTCCGCAAGCAGCTTCAGGAGCGCGTCGAGCAGATCGCCCGCCTGCAGGCGGAAAGCTACAATGCAGAGGCCACCTTCGACTGGCAGGTCGGCTATCCCGCGACGATCAACGATGCCGAGGCGGTCGAAGACGCTCGCGCGGTGATCGCCGAGACTTTCGGCGCCGGCGCCTATGTCGAATTGCCCGAGCCGCTGATGGGCAGCGAGGACTTCTCGTTCCTGCTCGAAAAGGTGCCGGGCGCCTATGTGCTGGTCGGCAACGGCGACAGCAGCGGCCTGCACACCACCCGCTACGATTTCAACGATGAAATCCTTGAGCGCGGGGCGATGTATTTCTACCACCTCGCGCGCGCCGCGCTCGTCTAAGCACGAGGCTTCTCATGCCCGGCCGCTCAGGCGACCGGGCGCAGATCGCCGAAAACCGTGGGGATCAGTTCCGACACGGTCGGGTGGATGTGCACGGCGTGCGTGATCGTCGTGTAGGGCTTGCCGGCATACATGACGTCGAGGACGCTCTGCACCGCCTCGTCGCCGCCTGTGCCGAGGATCGAGGCGCCGAGGATCTCCTTGGTCTCGGCGTCGACGATCACCTTCATGAAACCCTCGGTCTCTCCCTTTTCGACCGCACGGCCGACACGGGTCATCGGTCGGGTGCCGACGAGCAGCTTGCGGCCGGACTTGCGCGCCTCGGTTTCCGTCATGCCGGCGCGGCCGAGCGGCGGATCGACGAAGAGTGCATAGGTCGAGATGCGGTCGCTGACTTTGCGAGCCTCTCCATCGAGCAGGTTGGCCGCGACGATCTCGAAGTCGTTATAGGCGGTGTGGGTGAAAGCGCCGCGGCCGTTGCAATCTCCCATGGCGAAAATGTGCGGCACGTTGGTCTTGAGCGTCTCGTCGACCTCGACATAACCGCGGGCATCGGTCTTGATGCCGGCGCGATCGAGGCCGAGATCATCCGTGTTCGGACGGCGGCCGGTCGCGAGCAACAGGTGGGAACCTGCAATCTCGGGCGCGCCGGCAGTGCAATCGACGCCAGCGACGACCTCATCTCCGCGCCGGGCAAAGCGGATGCATTCGGCATTGAGGCGCAACTGGATGCCTTCCTTTTCAAGGATGGCGAGGATGGCATCCGAAACGTCCGCATCCTCGCGGCCGATCAGCCGCGGCCCTTTCTCGATGACGGTCACCTCCGAGCCGAAGCGGCGGAACATCTGCGCGAATTCGAGCCCTATATAGCTGCCGCCGACCACGATCAGGTGGCGGGGCAGGGTGTCGAGATCCATGATCGAGACATTCGTGAGATGAGGCACGTCCTCGACGCCCGGGAAATCCGGCGTCGCGGCGCGGCCGCCGACATTGAGGAAAATCTGATCGGCCGACAGCAGGTCTTCGCCGAGACGGATTTCATGCGGGCTTTCGAACCGGGCGTGGCCCTCGAAGACCGTGCAGTTCTTCATGCCCTTCAGCCAGCTTTCGACGTTCTTGCGCGATGTGAACCGCACCGTGTCCTTGCGCGCCATGACGCGCGCGAAATCGATGGTAACTGGCCCGGTGGTCACGCCGTAGTCCGCGCCGCGCCGTGCCAGGTGCGCGGCATATGCACTTGCAACCATCGCCTTGGTGGGCATGCAGCCGGTGTTGACGCAGGTACCGCCGAACAGCTTGCGTTCGACGATGGCGACGGACTTTCCCGCCGATGTCAGCCTGCCGGCCAGCGAAGGGCCTGCCTGGCCGGCCCCGATGATGATTGCGTCGAAATGTTTTTTCATGACACCGAGGACACCACCCAGAGTGCGAGGAGAATGGCGACAGCATCCTCGAGAAGGGCGATCGGCAGATCCCTGCCGCCGATGGCTCCAACGAGGCGCTTGCGAGCTTCATAGCCGCCGAGCGTTCCGATGACTGCACCGATGACGCCCGCAACCAGTCCGCCGAGCATAGCACCTCCAGCGGTGCCAAGCACGGCTCCGCAGAAACCGCCGCTGACGACACGGGCGCCGAACTGCTGCGGAACCTTGCGGCTCGGCGTGCTCGGCAACTGGTCGCCGACGAACTCTACGAGCGCCAAAAGGCCGAAAATGTAGGGCGTGAACCGGAAGCCCATGAAGGCGGCCCAGGTACCGCTGAGCGGTAACCAGCCGGCCGCAGCGCCAATGCTGACAGCGGCAGGTGCAGTCATGGTTCGCAGGCCGGCGACCACGCCGATAAGCAGCGCGAGAAGATAGATCGACATGAATTCCCCGAACGTTCGCCGGGCGAACCCGCCACCAGCCCCCAAGCGGTCGGGTCGAGCGGCATCGCAACCAAGAATGAACGTAGATGTTCTGGCGGGCCTTATTCAAGGTGGCCGACAACGCGACCGATTGCAACGCTCAATCGCTCGTCGCCGAATACGATAGTCTATGTTTTCGATGGTGTTAGTGGCCGATGAAATTTTTCGTCCGCCACAGTCTCTGCGTGCAACCCTATTTTTTGCCGGGGGCTGACATATATGGAATGGCTTGCCCCGACGCGGCGGACATTCCGTGATCAAACTTGCGGATCGAAATTCGAGGGAGAAACCCATGCGCCTGACCAGACTGCTTATCGGAACTGCCATCGCTTTCACGTTGACCGCTGCCACGGCCAGTGCCGATGTGGTCGTCTCCTCGAAGATCGATACCGAAGGCGGCGTGCTCGGCAACATCATTCTGGCCGTGCTCAATGCCAACAACATCAAGACGGTAGATCGCGTCCAGCTCGGTGCGACGCCGGTCGTGCGCAAGGCGATCACCGCCGGCGAAATTGATATCTATCCGGAGTACACCGGCAACGCCGCGTTCTTCTTCGAGAAGGCCGACGATCCGGTCTGGAAGGACGCCGCCAAGGGTTACGAGACCGCCAAGAAGCTCGACTACGACGCCAACAAGATCGTCTGGCTGACGCCGTCGCCGGCCAACAACACCTGGGCGATCGGGCTGCGCAAGGAAGTGGCGGACGAAAACAAGCTGAAGACGCTCAGCGACTTCGGCAAATATGTCGCCGGTGGCGGCAAGGTCGTGCTGGCCGCCTCGTCCGAATTCGTGAACTCGGCCGCGGCATTG
>NZ_JAEPRP010000155.1:0-17765 GCF_016652895.1 Ensifer sp. SSB1 | reverse complement strand
CTCGATAGATTTTTTCTATCGATCGACGGAACAGCCTTATTGACCCATGGGGTCATAAGCGCGAAGCTTTTTGATCATGGCCGGAGACCGCCGAGGAACGGCCTTCGCCAGAAGTGAAATGTCGGCTGGGCCGATCGCCCGTTTCGGGTGTCGCCGCCTCGCCACGAGCCGGGAGGGCTCCCGTTGAATATCCATCAGCCGCGCGCCGATATCGCGGATACCACGCTCGCCATCGTCGAGGCGCTGAAGGGGCTCGAAGGGCCCCTGCTGCCGATCCTGCACGAGATCCAGGAAGAATTCGGCTATGTGCCGCAGGAATGTCTGCCGGTGATAGCGCGCGAGCTCAACCTGTCGCGCGCCGAAGTTTACGGGGTCATGACCTTCTACCATGACTTCCGCGAGCATCCGGCCGGGCGCCACGTGCTGAAGCTCTGTCGGGCCGAAGCCTGCCAGTCGATGGGCGGCGATCAGCTTGCCGAGCGGGCGAAGCGGTTGCTCGGCATCGATTTTCACCAGACGACCCCGGATGGCGCCGTGACGTTGGAGCCGGTCTACTGTCTCGGGCTCTGTTCGTGCGCACCCTCCGCCATGCTCGACGGAGAGGTGCATGCCCGGGTCGATGCCGCTGAGCTCGAAGCGCTCGTTCAGGAGGCCCGGCGATGACGGTCAAGATCTACATCCCGCGCGATGCAGCGGCGATAGCGCTCGGTGCGGAGAAGGTTGCCAAGGCCATGGCCGAGGCGATCGGCGCACGCGGCCTCGACGCCACGATCGTGCGCAACGGTTCGCGCGGCATGCACTGGCTGGAACCCCTGGTCGAGGTGGAAACGGCGGGTGGCCGTGTTGCCTATGGCCCGGTCAAGGCGCGTGACGTGATCTCGCTGCTGGATGCCGGCCTGCTCGACGGCGACGATCATGCGCTCTGTCTCGGCAAGACCGAGGACATCCCCTTCCTCAAGCAGCAGACGAGACTGACCTTTGCCCGCTGCGGCATCATCGATCCACTGTCGCTCGACGACTACCAGGCCCATGGCGGGCTCGCCGGTCTGCGCAATGCCATTGCCATGGCGCCGCAGGACATTGTCGCGCAGGTGACCGAAAGCGGCCTTCGCGGCCGTGGCGGCGCCGGCTTTCCGACCGGCATCAAGTGGAAGACCGTTCTCGACGCCGCGGGCGACCGGAAGTACATCGTCTGCAACGCCGATGAAGGCGATAGCGGCACCTTCGCCGACCGGATGATCATGGAAGGCGATCCCTTCGTACTGATCGAGGGCATGGCGGTCGCCGGCATCGCGACCGGCGCCACCAAGGGCTTCATCTACACCCGGTCAGAATACCCGCATGCGATCGCGGCGATGGCCGAGGCGATCGAGATCGCCCGCAAGGCCGGCGTGCTCGGCACCTCGGTGCTCGGCTCCGGCCGTGCCTTCGACATGGAAGTGCGCACCGGCGCCGGCGCCTATGTCTGCGGCGAGGAAACGGCGCTCCTGAACAGTCTCGAAGGCAAGCGTGGCATCGTGCGGGCCAAGCCGCCGCTTCCGGCCCACAAGGGCCTCTTCGACTGTCCGACCGTGATCAACAACGTCATCTCGCTCGCCTCAGTCCCCATCATCATGGACAAGGGCGCTGCCTACTACCGCGACTTCGGCATGGGCCGGTCGCGCGGCACGATCCCGATCCAGATCGCCGGCAACGTCAAGCATGCCGGCCTCTTTGAGACCGCCTTCGGCCTGGCGCTCGGCGAGATCGTCGATCACATCGGCGGCGGTACGGCAAGCGGCCGGCCGGTGAAGGCCGTGCAGGTCGGCGGCCCGCTCGGCGCCTATTTCCCGCGGGCGCTGTTCGACACGCCGTTCGACTACGAAGCCTTTGCCGCACGTGACGGCCTCATCGGCCATGCCGGAATCGTCGTTTTCGACGATACAGTCGACATGCTGCACCAGGCACGTTTCGCGATGGAGTTCTGCGCGGTCGAAAGCTGCGGCAAGTGCACGCCTTGCCGCATCGGTTCGACGCGCGGTGTCGAGGTCGCCGACAAGATCGCCGCCGGCATCGAGCCGGAGAAGAATCGCGAACTGCTCGCCGATCTCTGCAACACGATGAAGTTCGGTTCGCTCTGTGCGCTGGGCGGCTTTACGCCCTATCCCGTCATGAGCGCCATGACCCATTTCCCGGATGATTTTCAGCCGGCACCGCGCGTTGAAGCGGCGGAGTGAGGAGGAAGACCATGTCTCTCATTCATGAAATCGACTACGGCACTCCTGCTTCGAAGTCCGAAAAGCTGGTGACGCTTACGATCGACGGGCGCGAGGTCACCGTGCCCGAGGGTACCTCGATCATGCGCGCGGCGATGGATGCCGGCATCGAGGTGCCGAAGCTCTGCGCCTCCGACATGATGGATGCCTTCGGCTCCTGCCGCCTCTGTCTCGTCGAGATCAAGGGACGCGCCGGCATGCCGGCCTCCTGCACGACGCCGGTCGCAGCCGGCATCGAAGTCTCCACCCAGACGCCGCGGCTGAAGGATGTGCGGCGCGGGATTATGGAGCTCTATATCTCCGACCACCCGCTCGACTGTCTGACCTGTGCGGCCAACGGCGATTGCGAACTGCAGGACATGGCCGGTGCCGTCGGCCTGCGCGACGTGCGCTATGGCTATGAGGGCGAGAACCACGTCACGGCGCGCAACAATGGCGAGATCAACGCCAAGTGGATGCCGAAGGACGAGTCCAATCCCTATTTCACCTATGATCCGGCCAAATGCATCGTCTGCTCGCGCTGCGTGCGCGCCTGCGAGGAAGTGCAGGGCACATTTGCGCTGACGATCGGCGGCCGTGGTTTCGACAGCCGCGTTTCGGCCGGCATGGCCGAAGATTTCCTGTCGTCGGAATGCGTGTCCTGCGGCGCCTGCGTGCAGGCCTGTCCGACCGCGACGCTCACCGAGAAGTCGGTGATCGAGATCGGCCAGCCCGAGCATTCGGTCGTGACGACCTGCGCCTATTGCGGCGTCGGCTGCTCGTTCAAGGCGGAAATGCGCGGCGAAGAACTGGTGCGCATGGTGCCGTGGAAGGACGGCCAGGCGAACCGCGGCCATTCCTGCGTCAAGGGTCGCTTCGCCTATGGCTATTCCAACCACAAGGACCGCATCCTCAACCCGATGATCCGCGAGAAGATCTCCGATCCCTGGCGCGAGGTCACCTGGGAGGAGGCCTATGCGCATGTGGCTTCCGAGTTCCGGCGGATCCAATATCAATACGGCCGCGATTCCGTCGGCGGCATCACCTCGTCGCGCTGCACCAATGAAGAGACCTACCTGGTGCAGAAGCTGGTGCGCGCCGGCTTTGGCAATAACAATGTCGACACCTGTGCCCGCGTCTGCCACTCGCCGACCGGATACGGTCTCGGCCAGGCCTTCGGCACGTCGGCCGGCACGCAGAACTTCGACAGCGTCGAATTCACCGATGTCGCGGTCATCATCGGCGCCAACCCGACCGACGGTCATCCGGTCTTCGGCTCGCGGCTGAAGAAGCGGCTGCGCGAAGGCGCCAAGCTGATCGTCATCGATCCGCGCCGCACCGACATCGTGCGCTCGCCGCATGTGGAAGCCGCCTATCACCTGCCGTTGAAACCCGGCACCAACGTCGCGATCCTGACGGCGATCGCGCACGTGATCGTTACCGAAGGCCTCTCGGACGAGAAGTTCATCCGCGAGCGCTGCGACTGGTCGGAATATGAGGACTGGGCAGCCTTCGTTGCCGAACCGCAGCACAGCCCGGAGGCGACGGAAGCCTATACCGGCGTGCCGGCGGATCTCGTGCGTGGCGCGGCAAGGCTCTATGCCACGGGCGGCAACGGCGCGATCTATTACGGTCTCGGCGTTACCGAGCACAGCCAGGGCTCGACCACCGTCATGGCGATCGCCAACCTCGCCATGGTCACCGGCAACATCGGCCGGCCGGGCGTCGGCGTGAACCCGCTGCGCGGCCAGAACAATGTGCAAGGCTCCTGCGACATGGGTTCGTTCCCGCACGAGCTGCCGGGCTACCGCCACATCTCCGACGATGCTACCCGCGAGACTTTCGAGAAGCTCTGGGGCGTCGAGATCTCCAACGAGCCCGGCCTGCGCATCCCCAACATGCTCGATGCCGCTGTCGACGGCACCTTCAAGGCCCTTTACATCCAGGGCGAGGACATCCTGCAGTCGGACCCTGACACCAAGCATGTGGCCGCCGGCCTCGCCGCGATGGAATGCGTCGTCGTGCACGACCTGTTCCTGAACGAGACGGCCAACTACGCCCACGTGTTCCTGCCGGGCTCGACCTTCCTCGAAAAGGACGGCACCTTCACCAATGCCGAGCGCCGCATCAACCGGGTGCGCAAGGTGATGACGCCGAAGAACGGCTATGCCGACTGGGAAGTCACGCAGAAGCTCGCCCAGGCCATGGGCCTCAACTGGAACTACCGCCACCCCTCCGAAATCATGGACGAGATCGCCGCGACGACACCGAGCTTCGCGCTCGTCTCCTACGACTATCTCGAAAAGATGGGCTCAGTGCAGTGGCCTTGCAACGAAGCGCATCCCGAGGGTTCGCCGATCATGCATGTCGATGGCTTCGTCCGCGGCAAGGGCAAGTTCATCCGCACGGAGTATGTGGCGACCGACGAACGCACCGGCCCGCGCTTCCCGTTGTTGCTGACGACAGGCCGTATCCTCAGCCAGTACAATGTCGGCGCCCAGACGCGGCGCACGGACAACGTCGTCTGGCATGCGGAAGACCGCCTGGAAATCCATCCACACGACGCCGAACAGCGCGGCATCCGTGACGGCGACTGGATCAGGCTGACCAGCCGTGCGGGTGAAACGACCCTTCGCTCGCAGATCACCGATCGCGTGGCGCCCGGCGTCGTCTACACCACCTTCCACCATCCGACGACGCAGGCGAACGTTATCACCACCGACTTCTCCGACTGGGCGACCAACTGTCCGGAATACAAGGTGACCGCGGTGCAGGTGATGCCGTCGAACGGGCCGTCCGACTGGCAACAGGATTACGACGAGCAAGCCCGCCAGTCGCGCCGGATTTCCGGCAAGCTGGAGGCGGCGGAGTGACGGCTCGCACCGCGATCAATCATGGCGACGTTTAAGACATCCAAGACCGTACCCGAAGCCGCCCGCCGCAATGGCGCGCTTCGGGACGGCGCGCGTGCCGTGCCCGAGGAGACGCCGATTGCCTTCAGCTATGGTGGTTCGACCCATGCGGTGATGATGGCGACACCCGGCGATCTCGAGGATTTCGCCGTCGGGTTCAGCCTGACCGAGGGCATCATTACCGATCCCGGTCAGATCGAAACGGTCGAGGTCGTCGCCGAGACGATCGCTGGCAATCTCGGCATCGACCTGCAGATCGTGCTTCAGGACGAAGAGAACGACATGCTGCGCCAGCGCCGCCGCCACATGGCGGGGCCGGTCGGCTGCGGCCTTTGCGGCATCGAATCAATCGAGCAGGCGGTGCGGCCGACGCCGGATGTTTCCCATTCGAAGCTGACGCTGTCGCAGGAGGATGTGGTTTCGGCCGTGTCGCTGCTCAACGGCCAGCAGCCGCTGCATTTCGAGACGCGCGCCGTGCACGGTGCGGCTTTCTATGTGCCGGGCCGCGGGCTCATCGCAGTCCGTGAGGATGTCGGTCGCCACAATGCCCTCGACAAGCTGGTGGGTGCTGCCGCGCGCGCCGGCTTCAAGGGGAGTGAGGGCGCCGTCGTCGTCACCAGCCGGGTGTCCGTCGAGATGGTGCAGAAGACGGCCATCGTTGGCAGCCCCGTCATCATCGCCATTTCGGCGCCAACGGCGCTTGCCATCCGCACGGCCGAAGCCGCGGGAATGACGCTGATTGCGCTCGTGCGCGGCGACGAATTCGAGATTTTCACCCATGCCGAACGTATCAAGTCCGGAGCCGTCGCCGATGTCGCATGACAACACCAACGCCAAGCTGATCTACATGGCGAACCAGATCGCCACCTTCTTCAAAAGCCAGCCGCAGAGCGAGGCAGCCCAGGGCGTTGCCACCCATATCAACAAATATTGGGAGCCGCGCATGCGGCGCAAACTGTTCGAGCATATCGACAAGGGCGGCGAGGGGCTGACGCCGCTGGTGCTGGAAGCGGCGCCGAAGATCAAACGTCCGGAAGCCGCCTAACCCGCCTTCACCACCGCGGCAGGCTCTACGCGCTCAGCCGACAGAGTGCTTTTCCAAACGGGCACTTCTCCTGAAAAGATTTAAGGGAAGGCGACGACCGGTCGCCGCCTTCCCCATTCCCGAGCGCGGGGTGCAGGGATGTGCGCTCAGAAATTCTGCCAGCCATCCGCGGCCGGTGCCGCGGCAAGGCTTGTTCTTTGGCCGCCGCGCATGGTGCGGGCGGTTGAATGCAGCCGGGTCGGCTGCGCGCGATCGTCGAAGTGGCGGCTCGCGTCGATGATCTGGGCTTCATGGCCGTAGCGGAACTGCCTCAGCAGTTCGTGCAAGGCTTCTGCTTCGCGGGCCATGGCGTGGCTTGCGGCCGTGCTTTCCTCGACCATCGCGGCGTTCTGCTGGGTCGCCTGGTCCATCGAGTTGACCGCCTGGTTGATTTCCTTGAGGCCGGTCGATTGTTCGCGGGCAGCCTCGACGATCGCCGAGACGTTGGCGTTGATTTCCTGGACCTGGGTCAGGATTTCTTCGAGGGCCGTGCCGGTCTGGCCGACGAGCGACACGCCGTTTTTGACGTGTTCGGTCGAGGCGCCGATCAGCGCCTTGATGTCCTTGGCCGCACTGGCTGATCGTTGCGCCAGTTCGCGCACCTCCTGGGCGACGACTGCAAAACCCTTGCCGGCTTCTCCGGCCCGCGCCGCCTCGACGCCGGCATTGAGCGCCAGGAGGTTGGTCTGGAAGGCAATGTCGTCGATGACGCCGATGATGTTGGAAATTTCGCGGGACGATTGTTCGATCTGACCCATTGCGCCAATGGCGCTCTTGACCACGTTGCCGGAGCGCTCGGCGCCGGCCTTGGTCTTGGCGACCAGCCCGCCCGCCTCTTCAGCGCGGCGGCTAGAGTCGGCGACCGTCGTGGTGATCTGGTCGAGCGCTGCGGCGGTCTCCTCGACGGAGGCCGCCTGCTGTTCCGTGCGTTTTGACAGGTCGTCGGCGGCGGCGCGGATCTCGCGGGCACCGGAAGCGATCGCGCTGGCGTTGTCGCCGACGGTGCGCATTGCCTCGCGCAGCTTGGCGGTCGCATCGTTGAAGTCAGTCCGCACCGTTTCCATGCTGGGCACGAAGGGCGTGTCGAGGCTGCGGGTCAGATCGCCTTCGGCGAGCGCTCTCAGGCCGGCGCCGAGGCTGTTGATCGCGCTCATGCGCTCACTGACGTCGGTCGCGAACTTGACCACTTTGTAGACCTTGCCGCTGAAGTCGCGGATCGGATTGTAAGCGGCCTGGATCCAGATTTCCTTGCCGCCCTTGCCGTAACGCACGAACTCGTTGGAGAAGAACTCGCCGGCGGCGAGACGCTTCCAGAAGTCGGCATATTCAGCGGTGCGGGCGTAGTTCGGCTCGCAGAACATACTGTGATGCTTTCCCTGGATTTCCTGGAGGTTGTAGCCGAGGGCGGCGCAGAAGTTTTCGTTGGCGGTCAGGATCTCGCCCGATGGCGTGAACTCGATCACCGCCTGCGAGCGGGAGATCGCGTCGAGCTTGCCGGCGTCCTCGGTCGCCCGCGCCTTGGCTGCGGAGATGTCGGTCGCGAGCTTCACGACCTTGTAGGGTTTGCCTTTGCGGAAAACCGGGTTGTAGGTCGCCTGGATCCAGATTTCGCGGCCGCCCTTGGCGATGCGCTTGTAGGCATTGGCGTCGAATTCGCCGCGGCCGAGCCGGGCCCAGAAGTCGCGGTATTCCGGCGTCTGGGCGTATTCTGCAGAGCAGAACATGCGATGGTGCTGGCCGGCGATTTCCTGGAGGCTGTAGCCGAGCGCCTGGCAGAAGTTTTCGTTGGCGGTCAGGATCTTGCCGGTCAGGTCGAACTGGATGATCGCTTGCGATTTTGATAGTGCGGCGACGATCTGGTTCGCATCCGCGATTTTCCCGAGAGTGAACATGATAACCCTCTGATCTGGTTCGTGGTTCAGACCGGTGTTCGTGCGTGCTGTCGACAGGGCTTGCGGGGCCAAAGCGGCGCAACTCTCTGGACAAGGACAAAGGCCGGCTTGCCGAAAATGTCTGGTCCGTTCTACGGCCGGCCCTTCCGGGTCAGCGGCTTCGTGCTTCGTTGGGAGAGTTCGAACTGCCGGGCTTCATGCCCAAGGCGCCGTGTTTATGCAATCTAGGTTAGTAACAGGACTATTAAGCGGATGTTAAAATAGCAACTATCAAATTTCAGTTGCAAAAACTCACATGCCGCATCTGAGTTGAATTAGTAGATTCTTTATTTCTAATTCTCAATGATTGCCGAGTCGGCAATGCGAAAAAACAAAGGCCACCCTGCGGTGCAGGATGGCCTTGACATAGCTTGTGGCTGGCTGATGCGAAATCAGGCGGCCATTTCTTCGACCTCACGTTCCTTGAACATGCGTGCCAGATTGAGGAAGCAGATCATGCCGTTCTCATTGGCGATGATGCCTTCGGCGAAGCTCTTGTCGAAGGACGCGGTCACTTCCGGTACGGGCTGCACCTGGCTGCCCTGAACGGTGAGGATGTCGGAGACGCGATCGACGACGAGGCCGATCACCATGTTGTGCACTTCGGCAACGACGATAGCGCTGCGCTCGTTGGCGGTCGTCGATTTCATGCCGAGCTTGTGGGCGAGGTCGATGATCGGGATCACCGTGCCACGCAGGTTCATGACACCGATTACTTCCGGCGGCGAATGCGGAATGGGGGTCGACGGCGCCCAACCGCGGATTTCGCGGATCGTCGTGGTCTTGACGCAGAATTCCTGATCGTGGAGGCGGAACGCAATGATCTCCAGCGTCTCGCCGTCGAACCCGGCCGTCCTGAGTGTGCTTGTCATCGAAGGTCCTTCCAGCTTTCCGGTCGACGCCCGTGGGCGCGACATCGCCAAACTCGAGATGTCTCCGCATGGCTGCCGGCGCAAGGGAACGCGGCGATGTTCCGTCGGGGAGAAATCCTTACAGTCCGCCGATCACATCCGGCGGGGCGCAGCTGCATCATGCGCGGAGGAACCGCTTTGCGCTTTGGGAAGGGACTATAGGCCGGGATTCGTTAAGACTTGCTTTTGCAAGCGTTTACGAACGATCTGCCCCGCAAACGATCGGGGCAGATCGGAACTGATATCAGGCGGAGGCGAGGACGGCCGCGAAGTGCTCGATCGCCCAATCCACTTGATCGGCGGTAATGACGAGCGGCGGGGCGATGCGGATGGTGTCGCCGTGGGTGTCCTTGGCAAGGATGCCGCGTTCCTTCAGCGCTTCGCAATATCTGCGGGCGCCGCCGGCTTCCGGGACCAGTTCCACCGCGAGCATCAGGCCGCGACCGCGCACGTCCTTGATGATGTTGGAGCGGATGTCGGTGAGGCCCTTCTGGAAGCGCTCGCCCATCTGTGCCGAGTTTTCGATCATGCCTTCTTCAGTCAGCGCCTTCAGCGCCGCGCGGGCGATGGCGCAGGCGAGTGGGTTTCCGCCGAAGGTGGAGCCGTGCTGGCCCGGCTTCAACACGCCGAGTACTTCGGAGTTCGAAAGCACGGCCGAGACCGGGTAGAAGCCGCCGGACAACGCCTTGCCGATCAGCGTCACGTCGGCCTCGATACCTTCGTGCTCCTCGGCAAGCAGCTTGCCGGTGCGGCCGAGGCCGGTCTGGATTTCGTCGAGGATCAGCGTGATGCCGTGCCTGGTGCAGAGCTCGCGCACCGTCGTGAAGTAGCCGATCGGCGGGACGATGACGCCGGCTTCGCCCTGGATCGGCTCGACCAGGAAAGCGACGGTGTTTTCGTTGATCGCAGCGCGGAAGGCCTCGATGTCACCGAAGGGCACGACCTTGAAGCCCGGTGCGAACGGGCCGAAGCCGGTGCGGGCATCCGGATCGGTCGAGAAGCCGACGATGCCCATGGTGCGGCCATGGAAGTTGTTGGAGCAGACGATGATCTCGGCGCGGTTCTCGGCCACACCCTTGATCTCGTAACCCCACTTGCGCACGGCCTTGACCGCGGTCTCAACGGCTTCGGCGCCGGAGTTCATCGGCAGCACCTTGTGCGAGCCGGTCAGCGTTGCGATTTCTTCGTAGAAATGGGCGAGCTGGTCATTGCGGAAAGCGCGGGAGGTGAGCGTCAGCTTCTGCGCCTGCTCCATCATCGCCTGCAGGATCTTCGGATGGCAGTGGCCCTGGTTGACGGCGGAATAGGCCGAGAGGCAGTCGAGGTAGCGATTGCCCTCCATATCCCAGACATAGACGCCTTCGCCGCGCGAGAGCACCACGTCGAGCGGCTTGTAGTTATGCGCGCCTAGCCGGTATTCGGTTTCAATCAGGGCTGCCGTCGTACTCATGCATTGTCCTCCGTTCTTATCTCAGGCGCTGCGGGTCGGCCGGTCGAGCACGCGGCGGCCGAAGAGGCTCGCCGTCAGTTCGACCAGGATGCGCGCGCTCTTGCCGCGGTCATCGAGGAAAGGGTTGAGCTCGACGACGTCGAGCGAGGAAACGAGCCCGCTTTCCCAAAGCATTTCCATGATCAGGTGCGCTTCGCGGAAGGTGGCGCCGCCGGGAACGGTGGTGCCGACGCCGGGCGCGAGTTCCGGGTCCATGAAGTCGACGTCAAGGCTGACATGCAGCAGGCCGTTAGCGGCGCGAACCTGTTCGAGGATCTGGCGCATGATGTGGGCCATGCCGAGCTCGTCGACGGCGCGCATGTCAAAGACGCGTACGCCATGCTCGGTGATCTCTTCGCGCTCGCGGTCGTCGACCGAGCGAATACCGACCTGGAAGACGTTCTTCGGGTCGACCAACGGGCGGTCTGCCGGGAGAATCGGCGCGAATTCCGCTTCACCGCAGAAATAGGCGACCGGCATGCCGTGCATGTTGCCGGAGGGGGAGGTCGACGGAGAATTGAAGTCGGCATGGGCGTCAAGCCACAACACGAACAGCGGCCGGCCGACTTCGGCGGCATAACGGGCCATGCCGGAGACGCTGCCCATGGAGAGCGCGTGGTCGCCGCCCAGAATGATCGGGAAATGGCCCTTGCGAACCGTGTCGTGCACGGAATCATGAAGCGCACGCGCAAAGGCGGCGACGATCTGCAGGTTGTTGGCGCCCGGGTGGTTGGCTAGATCGCGGGCCGGCAGAGGCTTGACGTCGCCCTCGTCATGAACCGTGTGGCCGAGGTCGCGCAGCACCGTGTCGATGCCGGCGATGCGCATTGCCGCTGGCCCCATGGCCGCGCCGCGTCGTCCAGAACCTTCCTCGATGGGTGCGCCGATCAGCGTGATGGTCGTCATATCCGCCCAATTCCTTCTCAAGATATTTCCGTGTGTTCCCGGTTGGGATCGCGCGGATTATGGTCAAAATGCATGTCGGCAAAAAGATGGAAAACTGCCGATTAGTGAGGTAAAATCGACAGATTGATTAGTACCATATTGCAAAGTGTCAGGTATGGATGATCTCGATCAGGCGCTCATCAGCGCGCTCCGCCAGAATGCGCGCATTCCCGTTTCCACGCTATCGGAAATGACGGGCGTATCGCGGGCGACCGTCGCTGCCCGCATCGACAGGCTCGTCGCCAACGGCACGATTGCCGCTTTCACCATCCGCACCGGTGCCGAAATTCCCACCTCCGGCGTCCGTGCCGTCGTCATGATCGAGGTGCATGGCAAGATGGCCGATCGCGTTGCCGAGCAATTGCGGGGGCTGCCGCAGGTGCGGGCGCTGCACAGCACCAATGGCCGCTGGGACTTCATTGCCGAATTGCAGGACCGGGATCTCGTCTCCTTCGACGAGACGCTGCGGCGCATCCGCCTGATCGATGGGATCACCGTCACGGACACGAATATCCTGTTGAAAACCAGCAAGATGACCGGCGCATCCTGAGTATTTCTGGTGCTTCAAACCGACGGTAGAAACGCTCTTTCGAGTCGAATTGTTCTTGATTTGTTCTCTTATTCCGCTATGATGTGCGCCTCACCCTAGATGGAGGATGTCATGGTTGCCAATGGCGGCAGGCTTGCCGATCGGCAGATCTGTGTGAAGCTGTTTGTCAGGCATGGCGACGAGGATCGCGCCATCGCCTTTTACCGCGAGGCGCTCGGCGCCGAACTTTTGCAGCGGCACGAATGGCCGAGCGGGATTCTGACGAGTGCGGACTTGAGGATTGGGGAATCGGTCTTTCGGATCGCCGGGGCCAACCCGCGCCGCGATGCGGAGCCCAAGCTCGGCGGACCGCGCTCGCCGCATGCCCTCGGCACGACGGCGGTCATCCTGGAATTGCACGTGCGCGATGTCGATCGCGTCATCGGCCGGGCGATCGGTGCCGGAGCGAGCCTGCGGAATGCGGCCGAAACCTTGTCGACCGGCGATCGCGTCGGCGCCTTCATCGATCCCTTCGGCCATATCTGGGCGCTGTTCAACGCGATCGAGGATGCCGACATCGTCGATCTGAGCATCGAGGCCCGCAACGCCGCCTGAGGGCGTTTGCGGGCCTTTCGCTGAATGGACGTGTGCTCGTCGAGTGGTGATCAGAAGAACTCGTCGAGCAGGCAGTAGAAGTCGCGCTTCTCCGCATCGTCCTTGTCGATGCCGTAGCGCGCCAGAAACGGCTGGATCCATTCCTCGCCGAGATTGTAGGCGATGCTGCGGCAGGCGAGTGCAATATCCTGGTAGGGATCGGCGACGCCGAGCCGGCTGCAATCGATGAAACCGGAAAACCGGCCATTCTTCTCAATGACGTTTGGCAGGCAGGCGTCACCGTGGGTGACGACGAGCTTGCCGATCTTGGGCATTCGGGCCCGAAGTTCGGCAAAGAGATCCGCCGCCGTGCGGCCGAGCCGCGCCTCGTCGAAATCGCTTTCATCGATCACGCCGGCCTGGGTGCGTGCTTTCGCGAGGGCGATGCGCTTTTCGATCCGGTGATCGAAGGGGCAGTCCGCGATATCCAACCCATGCAAGTGTTTCAGGCCGTCCGCGAGGATGACGATCTGGTCCTTTGGCGACAGCGTCGTGGACGCAAGGTCCGTGCCTTCGACGGCCAGCAGCAGCAGCCAGTTCGTTTCTTCATCGAAGGTGCGCGCGAGCACTCGTGGACAGGGCACGCCTTTAGACGCCAGCCAATCAAGCCGCTCCGCCTCGTCGACGAATTCGCTGAACGGGCCGGCAGCCTCGACCTTCAGCACCAGCATCGGGCGGTCCGGCGCCTTCAAGAGAAAGATGCTTGAGGCCGACTGGCCGAGCAGGTCGCGGTTCCAGTGGTAGCCGGCGACAAGCGGAAGGAATTGTTTGGGCAATTCGGGATGCGGAAAGTGAGAGGACAAGGAAACCACCTGAAAAAGACTGAAACAAATAGTGGCACGCGCGCGGCCAGATGCCGATGTAGGTTTCAGAAAGCGGCAATTCCACGCAGCGGCACACAAGTTTCGCCTCGTCCTCCGCGCCGCGCCGTCCTTCTTGGTCAAATCTCCGCCAAAACTTCGCAAATACCGCTTGAGCCGGACCCAAGGTCATATCTTACAAGACGTTTCAAGGAGGCCTCATGGGCGCGAACCAGAATGAACTCTTGTCGGCCGCCGAATGCGCCGGACGCCTCGGTCTCACGATCCGGGCCCTTCGCGTTTATGAGGACCGAGGCCTGATTGCGCCCCGGCGGACGGAGAAGAACTGGCGGCTCTACGGTGCCGCCGATATTGAACGGCTCACCGAGATCCTGGCATTGAAGCGGCTCGGTCTCAGTCTCACCCGGATTACCGAATTGCTCGCGGGCACCGCGCCCGATCTCGGGCAAACGCTTGCCGTCCAGCAATCGGCGCTCTCGGATCTGCGCGACCGTGTCGAACACGGCCTGTCGTTGATCGGTGCTGCTCTTGCAAAGATTGCCGAGGGCGACGCCGTCTCGATCAACGAGCTCATTGCACTCGCCAAGGAGACAGGGCTGGCCGATCTGTCGCCCGATGCCGCCGCATTGCGCCGTTACGAGCAAACCCGCCGCGAGGTTCCCTTCGTTCGGTGAATGGTAGGCCTCATCGTAGAGAAGTTGTCGCTAGGACGATAAAGCCCGCGGATCGCAATCGATCCGCGAGCTTTGTTCAATCCGTTGCATGGGGCGGAGGAGGTGCCTTTCCGGGTCGACCGTCGCTCAATATTCCTTTTCGAAGAAGATGCCGCCCGCCGCCGAACCGTCGCCGGCGGCCGAGCCCTTGAGCTTCACGCCCTTGCCGACATCGAGATTGATGACCGCCTTGCTGGAGGACGAATCGGACCCCTGCTGCAATTCGATATAGGTCCGGTCGTTGAGATACTTGCCGGCGCGTACGGAGGCGCCGCCGTTCTCGTCGGTGGTGACGTCGAGGTCGTCGACGCCGAGCTTGTTGCGCAGGCCGTCGAGCAGCGACGTCGAGCCGCCGCCGGCAAGCTGGCTGACGGCAGATGCGAGCTGGGCGATCTGAAACGCAGAGAGGTTCGACAGCGACCGGTTGAAGATGAGCTGCGCCAGGATCTCGTCCTGCGGCAGTGCGGGCGAGGACGAGAAGGTAATCTGCGGATTGTTGGCGAGGCCCACGACCGAGACGGTGATGGTCGTCGCGCCGACGCTGGACGTCGCCTTGAGGTCGAGCGTCGGGATCAGGTCGCCGCCGAAGCCGATGTTGCCGTCGGTAAAGGTGAGGCGCTTGCCGAGGATTTCGAGGCGCCCGCGCCGCATCTCGAAGCCGCCGGAAACGGACGGCTGCACGGCCGTACCACGGATCGTCAGGTCGCCGCCGAGCTCTGCGTCGATGCCGCGGCCGCGCACGAAGACCTGCTGGGCGTTGACGGCAAGGTCGAAGGCAATGACGCCACTGGCATTGGCGCCGGCAGCCGGCACCTCTTCCTTGCGCAGGTCCTTGACCATCTTCTGCACCTTGGGCGGCGCATTCTTGTGCTTGATGTCGATCGCCGAGAGCGAGGTCGGCAACTTCTCGGGAATGGTGATCGAGGCCTTGCGGATCGTGACCTTGCCGCCGAGCGTCGGGGTCGCGACCAGCGGGCCGGTCAGCGTCAGTTCGCCGGCGAGATTGGCGTTGAACAGCGTGCCGTCGACGTAAGTTGCATTGTTCAGGCGAATCGTCAGATTGGCCGGGAAGCCGGAGCCGGGGACCGTGCCGACGGTGCCGGTCGCCTCGATCGAACCGCCCGTCGCGAGATTGGCCGAGAGCTTCGAGATCGTCGCCTGCTTGCCATCGAGCGCGATATTGGCCGTGAGGTCGTTCAATGCCAGGTTACGGCGCACGTCGACGAGCCGGCCGCCTGAGGTGGTAAGGGTGCCGGCGATCTGCGGCGCCTTGGCGGAGCCGGATATGGTCAGGTCGATGCCCGCCTGGCCTGTCAGCGTGAAGCCTTTTTCCGCCATCAGGTTGGCGATGAGGGCAAAGGGCAGGTTGCCGTTGAATTTCATTGCGATCGGCATGTTGCCGCCGATATCGACATTTCCGCCGCCCTTGAAAGAAAGGCCACCGGCGCCTGACAAGGTCGTGTCGAGCGTCAACTTGTTGTTGGCAAACTTGCCGTCGGCCGCGATATCGAAGGCGCTGACCCCGGCAGTGCGGGCTGCGGCGAGCGAGGCACCAGACCATCGGAGGTCGTAGGCGACGATCGGCGCCGACGCTGCGCCACTCACGTTGACCGTACCGGCGATCGTGCCCTCGGCGCCGAGATCAGGCGCAAAGGCATTGACCAGCGCTGCGGGCAGGGCATTGAGCTTTGCGGCGATGTCGAGCTTTTCGCCGGCGCTGCCGTTGACGGCGATGGTGCCGTTCGAGGCCTGGATCGTCAGCGCATTGAGGCGGACGGTGCCGTTTTCGATGGCGATCACCGTCGGCTGCGCGAGCTTGAGCGCGATGCCCTTCGGCGTCGCGCCGAAGGATGCGAGCCGGATTTCCGTGCGCCCCTTCGCGCTCGTAAGATCGCCCTTGGCGGTGAGCGGTCCGCCATCATATTTGCCGTCGATCGAAAACCCGGTGCGTCCCGCCTGCTGTTGGAAGTCGACGGCGAGCCCGGCGACACGGTTGGCCCCCTGCGCAACCGTCTCGGCGCGCACGCTGCCCTTGATGGCAAGGGCAGCGACGTCGGAGATGGTGATGTCTGCGGTCGGCTTGGCTATCGTCAGTGCATCGCGCTTGATGCCGCTGCCGCCGGCCTTGACGACGACGGAGGTGATACCGTTGGCGGTCTTGATTGCGGCCGAACCGTTGAGATCACCCGAGGCCTTCTGCCCAGCCATGGCCGCGAGCAGGCCAAGATCGGGCAGGTTGAAATCGATCGTGCCATCGGGCTTGAAGTCCGGTGTGAAACTGATCGCGCCGGTCAGCTTGTTCTCGCCGATCCTGGCTTCGAGCACAGGGATCGCGGTGCGGCCGTCCTTGGAAACAACGTCGGCCTTGACGTCGATCGCCTGGCCGTCGAGCGCACCGGTTGCGGTCAGGCTCGCTTGCGGGCTTGATGGGTTGGCTTTGGCATCGGCCTTGATCGTAAGGTCGCTGAGCGTACGTCCGGCAAGCGTCGCGCCGCTCGAGGTCAGTTCGGCCTTGATGCCGAGTTCGGCAAGCGGGCCGGTCACCGCTGCCGTGAATTCAGCCTCGCCCTTGGCATCCGCCAGCAGCCTGCCGAGATTGGGCAGCTTTCCCTTGAGATCGGTGGTCAGCTGGCCCTGAGCCAGGGCGACAGTGCCGGCAGCCTCGATCGTGCTTGATTTGAGTTCGAGCCCTTCGACGGTCACGCTGCCGTCGCTCGCGGTCTTCACCTCGCCGGCGAGCGCAATGGTGCCGTCGAACTTCGTCGCTGCGGCCGGCGGCAGGGCCCCCGGCACGGCAAAGAATTTGAATGCTGCGGAAACCGTGTTCTCTTCGCGTGAGAAAGTGCCATTGATCGAACCGCCGATGCCCGGGCTTTCGATCGTCACCGGATCGAAGCTGATGCTTTCCTTGGTCACCGCGAGACTGGCATCCACCTTCATCGGCGCCTGCACCAGGCGGGCGAGATTGGCGTCGTCGAAGCCGGCTTCGCCCACTTCGAGCGCGGTTTTCACCGCACCGGACTGGGCCTGGAGATTGAAGCCGTCGCTGCGCGCCGAAAGCTTGACCGAACCGAGTGCGACGTCCGGAAGCGCGACCGAGGCGACGTCGGCGGCGAGATCGAGGATTGCGGCCTGCGCGTCGCCGATCAGCGACAGGTTGACGGCGTTGATCTTCGCCAGCGCCTCGCCCTTCTGCAGCGGCCAGCGGAAGTCGATCGCGCCGTTGGTGCCGGCAAGCCGGGCCTGGAGATTGTTGTCGCCCTTGCTGTCGAAAGTACCAAAGGCGCCAAAGGTAAGCGCACCGGTCGCGATCTGCCCCTTGTCGACGCGCACCATGCCCTGGCCATTGAACGCGGCTGCGACGTCGATGCTGGTCTCGCCCTCGAACATCGGCCGCAATGCCGGCGGCATCAGCGAGCCGAAGCCGCCACCGCCCGTCACGGTCAGCCGGTGCATGCCGTCCGGCGTCTGGACGTGGCGGCCGTCGAGCTTGAGTATCTCGCTGCCGTCGAGTGCTGCCGTTGCGGTGCCGGCCCAATCGG
>NZ_JAEPRP010000154.1:0-17784 GCF_016652895.1 Ensifer sp. SSB1 | reverse complement strand
CGATCGGCTTCGTGGCCTCAACCCTTTATGGCGGGCTGCCGACGCTGGTGCGCAAGCTCAGGCAGAACGCGCCAGAACTCGACATCCGCTTGCTGGAGATGGTGTCGGTGCAGCAGATCGCGGCGCTGAAGGAGGGCCGGATCGATGTCGGTTTCGGCCGGCTGCATCACAACGATCCCAACGTCGCCGGCATCCTCATGCGGGAAGAGCGCCTTGCCTTGGCGATACCGCAGGGCACGCCGTTTGCCGAGGATACGTCTCCCCTGCCGTTAAGCGCGATTGCCGGGCAAAAGCTGATCGTCTACCCGAAGGAACCGCGCCCGAGCTATGCCGACCACGTGCTGAGCCTGCTTCACGCTGAGGATGTGCGCCCCGCCGAGGTGCATGAGGTGCGCGAAATCCAGAGTGCGCTTGGCCTCGTCGCCTCGGATGCCGGACTTTGCATTGTCCCCTCCTCGGCGCGTCAGGTCCGCTCCGACCTGCACTATCGCATGATCGAGGGTGAGCGGGCGACCTCGCCCGTTATCCTCAACCACCGGATCGGCGACAATTCGCGCTACATCGAGCTGATCAAAGCGCTGATCGTGGAGATGTATGCGGAAAACCCGCCGTGGCTCGGCCTCGAGCACAATCTGCCATTCCGGCCGTCCTTCGTTAAATGACGGGCTCAGGCGTCCTCAAATCTCGTGCTTCTCTCGGCGAGACTGAACTCTCGGCCCAGATCTCGCGGACCATCTCGCGTAGCAAGAGCGCCTCGGCCCATCGGTCGGTCGAGTCGTTGCCGTCCCTGTCGGTGATGGCATAGGGCCTTGGGCCAAGCTCGCAGGTCATGACCAGCTCGGCATCTTCAGCGGCACGGGAGCGCCAGTTCCGGAAGCCGTAGCCCCACCACTCGCGGAAGAGATCGACCCAGGGTCGATGGTGTGGAAAGGAAAGCTCGATCTGAATCTGCTGGCACGAGCCGATGCGCCCGTGGAATGCCTTGGCGTTGTTAAGAACGCGCCGGATCTGGGCGTGGCTCTCGTCTTCGACCGGGAAAGCGAACTCCCGACCGACGAGATAGTGCGAGAGATCGGCCAAGAGCGGCAGCTCGGGCCGCCGGTCGAGCAGGTCGAGCGTGAAAAGGAGATCGCTGGTGATGCGGTGACGATGGGTTTCGATATAGACGGGAACGCCCGTCTCCTCGGCAAGCCGCGTCCACCCGTCGAGAAGCGGCAGGCAATCCTCGACCCGGCGCGGACGAATGTCGGCTTGCAGGTCGATGTGGCTTACCGGGAACTCCGAGGCCAATTCCAGTGTCAGGCGCAGATCCTCGACGCTCCGAGGAAAACAGACGCCCTCGATCTTAAGCCCGGCGCCGCGGATCACGGCATTGAGATGCTCGACATCGCGCCGATTGGTATAGTGCGCGCTGATGCCATCGAACCCCGCCTCGACGATCATTGCGATGTTCTCTTCAAGACTGCGCTCGATGCCGTCGGCATGCCGGCGCTCCATCGCCCAGAGCGACTGAAAGACAAGCAGTGTCTGCATCAGGCCGCCCGCGCGCTTTTCAGCAGCGCCTTGAGGTTCACGCTGGCATCGGCGAGCGCTTCCGGGTCCGGGCTGATACCGGCGGCAATCAGCATTTCCGCGAGCTTGATATCCTTGGCGAGACCGTTGCCGAGACCAAGGCCTGCAGCCGCGACGAGACGCCCGCCATCCAGGTAGAATTCGAGTTCGCCGCCGTCGAGCTGGCGCGTCACGCTTTGATGGTCCGGATGCGGCAGGCCTGCCACCTGCAGGCCGAGGTCATATTGATCGGTCCAGAACCAGGGGATGGCGGCGAAGGCATTCTTGTCGCCGGCCATGTTGCGAGCCGCTACCTCCGCCTGGTTGCGCGCATTGCGCCAGCTTTCGAAGCGCACATGTCCGCCCCTCGGCTGGGCCACGGCGGCGCAATCACCTGATGCAAAGATGTTCGGGTCGCTGGTGCGCAGATAGCCATCCGTCAGGATGCCGTTACCAACGGCAAGCCCTGCCGCCTCGGCGAGTGCTGTATCCGGCTGAACGCCGATTGCGGCAACGACGATATCAGCCGGCACCGCGGCGCCATCGGCAAGAACAACCGCATCTTCGGTGATTTCGGCGATGCCCTGTCCGAGATGGAAGGCGACGCCTTCGTCCAGATGCCGGGCGTGGAGCCTCGCAGCAAAGCGCGGCGGAACGGCGCGGCCGAGCGGCTTCGGCGCCATTTCGACGACGCTGACAGCGGTGCCCTTGCCGCGCAGCACCGCCGCGAGTTCCATGCCGATGAGCCCACCGCCGATGATCGCAACGTGCCTGCCCGCTTCGGCACGGGCGAAGATCGCCGCCGCGTCCGGGTAGGTGCGGAAATCGAGCGCGCGCTCGGCTCCTGGGCAAGTGAGCCGTCTCGGCCGGGCGCCGGTGGCGAGCAGCAGCTTGTCATAGGTGAGCGTCCGGCCATCGCTCAAGGTAACGGAGCGGTCATCGGCGTCCAGTCGAGATGCAGAAACACCCTGGCGGTAATCGATGCCGGCGGCCTCCAGTGCCTCAGCGCCGCAGATCGGCTTCATCTGTACCGCGCCATTGAGCGGCTTCGACAGCGGCGGCCGCTCATAGGGTAGATGCGGTTCGGTGCCGACCAGCGTGACGCTGCCGGCAAAGCCCGATTCCCTGAGCGCAAAGGCCGCGCGCGTGCCAGACTCCCCGGCGCCGATGATGACCATGCCGTCCATGACGTGCTCCATTGATCAAAATTGGAGTGGATGCGGGCGGAAACCGCACGCACTTTTCCTCGTCCCGCGTAGAAAAAAGGTGGCCGGCGCAGGCAGGAGAAATGCGCCGGCCCACAGCGCCGCGCGTCCTATCAG
The DNA here is from genome assembly GCF_016652895.1 of Ensifer sp. SSB1. NCBI lineage: Bacteria > Pseudomonadati > Pseudomonadota > Alphaproteobacteria > Hyphomicrobiales > Rhizobiaceae > Ensifer > Ensifer sp. SSB1. The sequence continues at coordinate 14,911 of NZ_JAEPRP010000154.1, read as the reverse complement.
ACGCATAGAGGTCGCTGTAGAACTTTGAATTCCTGCATGTTTTTGTCCCTTGATCGGCTCCGATTAAAGGAAACATGCAGCAGGCGGATCAGTTGCGGGTGGTGTAGTCGGCCATGTTCTTGGGCGTGACGAGCTCGAAGGGAACCATCACTTCCCGTTCGACCGGCTTGCCGCGTGCCAACGCAACGGCGGCATCGAGCGCGCTTGCCGACTGGCCCTTGGCGTTCTGGAACACCGTCGCATCAAGATCGCCGGCCGCCATGGCGGCGAGACCATCCTGGGTCGCGTCGATGCCGACGACGATCACGTCATCCATCGACACACCTGCGGCTTTCAGCGCCTGGATGGCGCCGATCGCCATTTCGTCGTTGTTGGCGAAGACCACATCGATCGGGCGACCGGCAGTGATCCAGTTGGTGGTGAGGTCCATCGCGTTGGTGCGCGTCCAGGCGGCCGATTGCTCGTCGGCAATGACAGCACCCTTGCAGTCGCCGGCAGCCAGCGTCTCCTTGAACGACGTGGTCCGGTCACGCGAGGCCTGGTGGGCGAGGTCGCCCATCAGGATATAGACCTGCGCATCACTGGCCTTGCCCTTTTCCTTCAGCAGCGAACAGGCGGCTTCGGCGCCCAGCTTGCCGGAGTCGGTTTCGCGACTGCCGACATAGGCCTGCTTTTGCGGCAGGCTGGCGACATTATCGGGCTGGAGGTTGAGATAGACGAGCGGGATGCCGGCCTTCTCAGCCGCCTCGCTGATGCCCGGAGCCGCCGAGGTATCAGCGAGCGTCGTGATGATCGCATCGACACCAGACGCGATGAAGTTGTTGACCTGGTTGAGCTGCTTGGAGATGTCGGTCTGAGCGTCCTCGATCTGGACACTGACACCGCCTGTCTCCGATGCCCTCGCGTTGATGCCTTCGCGCAGCAGGGTCTGGAAGTTGTTGTCGAAGCTCTGCATCGAGACGCCGATCGTCTCCGCCGAGGCAGCACTTCCCATCAAGGCGGCAAGCGCTGCCGCCAGGTACATGGATTTCATGATTTCCTCCCGAGGGTGCCGGATCACCCGATCGCATTCCGGAGGCCCGATGGGCCTGATCAATGCTTGCTTGGGCGGCCCTAGCCGAGCGCCACGCGAACCTCGCCGTCGACGATTTCGGCGGGATAGGTCTTCAGGTTTTCGCAGGCCGGAAGCCTGATGGCTTCACCGGTGCGGTAGTCGAAGGCGCCGGAATGCTTGGGACATTCGACCTCGTAGTCCATGACGAGGCCGTCGGCGAGATGGATCGCCTCGTGGGTGCAGAGGCCGGCGGTGCAATAGACGCTGTCGTCCGGGCCGCGGTAGACGGCGTAGGTGCGACCGGCATGGTCGAAGCGGATCGCGCCTTCCTGTTCGATGTCCTCCAGTTTGCAGGCTGGTACCCAGATCGATAGATCGCTCATTGTGCTGCCTCCCCGATGGTGTTGCGTGCCTTGCGGGCTGCGAGTTTCTCTTTGCGTTTGCGGTAACGTTCCTGCATTCGGGCCTCGCCATCGGCCGAACCGTCGTGCCAGGTGCCGAACCAGCGATCGAGCGGGATCAGGGCGTCGCCGTAATTCACCTCGAAATACTTGTGGTGCAGGTAATGCGCATAGGCGTGGCTATCGACGAGGGTCTCTTCACCGAGCTCGACCTTGTCGAAGCCGACGTGGCCGGGAATGGCGCCGAAGCCCGCATAGTGAAGCTGGTAGAGCATCAGGATCGGGTTGGACGGCAGGATCAGGTGATAGAAGGCGGTTCCGAAGTAGAGCAGGTGTTCGACCGGATGCATCGACAGTGACGACCACGGCGACGGGTTCACCGAATTATGGTGGACCGAGTGCACCCACTTGTAGAGGAGCGGCGTGTGGATGAGCCGGTGGATGCAGAAGAAGTGGAACTCGTGGATAACAGGCACGACGAGCGCGACCAGAGCGAGTGTCCACGGATTTTCCGCGAAAGTCAGCCACGGCGCATAGCCATTGGCATAGGCGAAGAGCATACCGACCTCGACGGCGGTCCAGATGGTCACGCCCGAAAGGAACGTGCGCAGGATATTGTCAAGGTTCTGGCTTTCGAACCAGAAGGCCTTGCTCTTCTGCTCGGCCGGGAACTTGCCATTGTACTTGAAGCGGTTTTCCTGCCGCTTCAGCACATAGAGATGCAGTTCGAAGGCGCCGTAGAACAGGAAGACGCAGACCGCGTTCACCACGTAAAGCCAGGCGATCCAGCCAATACCGAGCGTCTGCATCGTCTCGACCGGTGGGATCACCCAGGCCCAATAGGCCACGGCGGAAGCCGCGAAGATCGCATTCCACGGAAAGAAATAGTGCGGCAGCCACTTTACGAGCGCCAGCAGCCTGGGCGGAAAAGCAAACAGCGGTGCCGTCTCGATCGGCTGGTTCGGTGCCCAGTCGCCGCGCTTGTTGCGCGTCCCGTATTTTAAGTCGTCCATGGCGCTCTCCTCCCGGCGGACCGCGTGCGTTCCGCCCAAATCCTTTGAAGGAGGTTGCTTCGGGTCCGTCGGATCCGCGTTCTCCTTCTTGACAAAAATCTAGCAGGAGGCGCTCTGAACCGCGAAACCTTGTTTGATCAAATCAGATCAAAGGCTCTCGGCCGTGATGGTGATGAAGCGAATGGGAGCCGTGTCCGGCTCCATCTCGGAAAGCCCGATCCGGCGCAGCATCAGGTCAAGCGAGCGGCGGGCCTGCGCCTCGGGTGCCTGGTCAAGCACGACGTCGATGATGCCGTCGGCGAGCGCCTTGCGCGTATAGTCGGTCAGTTCGTGGCCGACGAAGAAGATCTCCTTGCCGCGCGGATGCCGGCGAAGCACATCGATCAGGGCGGCGTTGGCGCCGCCGGCGTTATAGAGCCCGGCCATATCCGGGTACATATCCAGCGCGGACCGCAACGCTTCGGCGCTGTAGTGCTCCTCGTCGCGGGTGAAGCCCAGCCATTCGAACCGGCGCTCGCCCGGGTGTTGATGGAAATAGGCCGAAAAGCCGCTGAGACGATCGCGGTGGACCTGATAGATCGGATGGCAGAGCGCGACGACCGGACCGGGCCTTTGCGCCATGCGGGCGATGAAGAGGGCTGCCGTTCGTCCGGCCGCATGGTTGTCGATGCCGACGAATTCGCCCTGCTTCTCGGAGGCCCGCGTCACGACGTGGATGACCGGCACGCCGCGCGCGACGACGGCTTCGACCGCCGCGCTGATCAGTGGGCTGTTGGGCACGGCGAGGATCAGGCCGGCACGCGGCACCTCGGTCGAAAGGATTCGCCGCGCAATCTCGTCCGGTTTCATCTCCTCGGTGAAGCTGCGCTGCACGACGACAAGCGGATCGAGCGTCTCGGCGATCCTTTCGAACGCCTTGGAAAGCCGGCGATAGAAGGTCGTTTCGGGGCGGACCATCAGCACGTCGATGCGCAGCAGCCCACGATGCGTATCGGGCAGCGTGCGCGGATAATTCAGCGTGCGCGCGGCAACCACCACCTTCTCGACCAGGTCCGGACGAACGCCGCCGCGCCCGTTGAGCACCCGCTCGACCGTGGCCGTTCCCACACCGGCGAGCGCGGCGATGTCGCGATAGTTCGGCTTGCTCACCCTGGCATCCCCTGCTTGATCCCAGATGCATAGCATGGGTCCGGTCCCGCCCGACAGAGTGCGGCGCGCAACGGCGATCCGGCCCTCGCCGTGAGCCTTCGCGAGCCTATATCCATCGGATATCGAACCGGATCGAGGCTTCCATGACCTATGAGTTGTACTATTGGGACGGCATTCAGGGCCGCGGAGAGTTCGTGCGCCTCGCGCTCGAAGCTGCCGGGGCCGACTATGTCGACGTCACGCGCGAACCGGGCCGCGGCACCGGTGAGATGATGAGGCTGATGGAGAGCGCCACCGAAGCGCACATCCCCTTCGCGCCGCCGTTCCTGAGGGATGGCGCCCAGGTCGTCTCGCACGTGGCGAACATTCTCTTCTACCTCGGCCCCAGACTCCGCCTCGCGCCTGACGATGAGGCGCTTCGCTGGTTCGCCAACGGCCTGCAGCTCACCATCACCGATTTCGTCGCCGAAGTGCATGACACCCACCATCCGATCGCGACCTCGAAATATTACGAAGACCAGAAGCAAGAGGCCAAGGCTCGCGCAGCCGAATTCGTCACCAACCGCATCCCCAAGTTTCTCGGCTATTTCGAGCGCGTTCTCGCGCAAAACCCTGATGGCACCGGCCACGCCGTCGGCAATGGCCTGACCTATGTCGACCTCTCGCTGTTCCAGGTGATCGAAGGATTGCGCTACGCCTTCGCCAAGGCAATGCGGCACTACGAGGGACGTTACCCGAACCTCATGAAGCTGCACGCCTCGGTGAAATCGAGGCCGAGACTCGCCGCCTATCTCGCTTCGCCGCGGCGGCTGGCCTTCAACGAGGACGGTATCTTTCGCCGCTATCCCGAGCTCGACATTAAGCCCTGAAACGGGCTCGAACTGTTCATCAGCGAGCGTCTCAAGTTCGGCGGGGCTTCGCGTTCAGCCAAGGGAATGTTGATCGCCTGGCAGATGGTCCAGCGCAAACGCGTCGCCCGGACAAAAAGGCCGGGAGACGTAGCGCTATCCCTGTTTCGGTCCGCTATCGCGTTTAGCCGCTCACTCCCCGATTGACACCGTCTGTATCCTGGATACAATTTGCATCGATCTTGGGAGGGATCCATGAACCAATCCTTCGAATGGCGAAGCCAATCGCGCCTTCTCGACGAAGTGGCACAGGCACTTCGCGAACGCATCTATGCTGGTGTCTATGCGCCCGGCGCGACGCTCCGCCAGGAGAAGATCGCTGCCGAGTTCGGCATCAGCCGCACGCCGCTGCGCGAGGCCCTGCGCGTGCTGGAGCGCGACGGGCTGGTCGTCAACAAGCCGGGCAGCGGTGTCAGGGTCGCAACCGCTGACCTGCCGAAACTGCTGGACGCCTATGCGGTGCGTGAGGCGATGGACGGGGTGGCTGCCCGCAACGCCGCGGAACGCGCAACCACCGCCGAAATCAAGGACCTGGCGAAACAGGTCGAGCGCCAGCGCAAGATCGTCGAAAACTGGGATCCGGGTGCTTACACCCAATCCAATGTCGTCTTTCACGAGGCGATCGTTGCCGCCTCGCGCAATGCGTCGCTGGCGCCACTCGGACCGCTGCTGCGCATGACCTCGCAGGTGTTTGCGCCGGCCTTTTCGCTGTCCAGCGAGCGGGCGAGCACGGCCGTCGCCGAACACGGGCTGATCGTTGAGGCGATCGCCGCACGGAACCTTGATGAAGCCGAGAAGCTGGCGCGCGCCCACATCAACGCGACGGCCATGAGATTGAAGGCGCTGCTTGAAGAGCGCGGGACTGACAAAGAGGCATGACTGTGAAGAGCTACGGCAATTTCATCGCGAACAAGTGGCAGGACGCAACGAACGGCGAGTTCATTGCCGTGCGGGACCCATCCAACGGCCAGGAATTCGCGCGCATCGCTAAGGGCACCCGGGACGATATCGATCTCGCCGTGCGCTCGGCACGAGCAGCACTCGCAGGTGAATGGGGACGCCTGACGCCGACCGAGCGCGGTCGGGTGCTGACCCGGATTTCGGCGGGCGTGCTGCGCAACATCGACCTTCTGACGGAGCTCGAGGCGCGCGATGTCGGCAAGCCGCTGACGCAGGCGCGCGCCGACGTCGTGGCGCTCGCCCGCTACCTAGAATTCTACGGCGGCGCCGCCGACAAGGTGCATGGCGACACCATCCCCTATCAGAACGGCTTCACCGTGCTGACCGTCTACGAGCCGCATGGCGTCACGGGCCACATCATCCCCTGGAACTACCCGATGCAGATCCTCGGCCGCAGCCTCGGTGCGGCCCTTGCCATGGGCAACGCGGCCGTCGTCAAGCCGGCCGAAGAGGCTTGCCTGACGATCCTCGAATTCGCCCGCATCGCCGAAGAAGAAGGCCTGCCGTCGGGTGCCCTCAACATCGTCACCGGCTTCGGCTCGGAGGCAGGGGCGGCCCTTTCCGAACATCCCGACGTCAACCACATCTCGTTCACCGGTTCGGTCCGCACCGGCGAAATGGTGCAGACGGCAGCGGCAAAGAACGCCGTGCCGGTGACGCTGGAACTCGGCGGCAAGTCCGCACAGATCGTCTTTGCCGATGCGGATCTCGACCGCGCGGTCCCCTTCCTCGTCAATGCCGGCATCCAGAATGCCGGCCAGACCTGCTCGGCCTCATCGCGCATCCTGGTCGAACGCGCCGTCTACGAAGAGGTGGTGGCGCGGATGAGCGAGCGATACCGCGCGCTGAAGGTCGGTCCGGCCGGTAGCGATCTCTCGGTCGGCCCGGTCGTCTCGCAGCGGCAGAAGGCGATCGTCGAGGGCTTCCTCGCAGACGCGGCCAAGGATGGCCTGAAGGTCGCGGCGCAGGGCGAGATCGTCGCCGACGCGCCCACCGAGGGCGCCTATGTCGCCCCCACCCTTTTGCGCGACGTGCCGCATGAACACCGCACGGTGCAGGAAGAGATCTTCGGCCCGGTGCAGGTGATCATGCCGTTCGACGGTGAAGAGGAGGCGATCCGGCTTGCCAACGGCACCGACTATGGCCTCGTCTGCGGCGTCTGGACCAATGACGGCGGCCGACAGCTGCGCATGGCGCGCGCCGTCCATGCCGGCCAGGTCTTCATCAACAATTACGGCGCCGGCGGCGGCGTCGAGCTGCCCTTTGGCGGCGTCAAGAAATCCGGCCATGGCCGCGAGAAGGGTTTCGAGGCCCTCTACGGCTTTGCCAGCATGAAAACCATCTCTGTCTACCACGGCTAGAGCGGGATGAGGAAAAGTGTGTGCGGTTTTCCGCCCGCATCCCGCTCTAACCCATGATCCAAGTCTCCTCGGGAGGAACTACACGTGTCACTAGAAGGTAAGGTCGCTCTCATCACCGGCGCAGGCTCCGGCTTCGGCGAGGGCATTGCGAAGCGGTTCGTCGAAGGCGGCGCCAAGGTCATCGTCGTCGACCGCGATGCAGCAGGCGCCGAGCGCGTCGCCAAGGAACTCGGCAAGAACGCGTTTCCCGTGGTTGCCGATATCGCCAAGGAGACGGATGTCGCGGCTGCCGTTGCCGCAGGCCTCAAACAGTTCGGCCGCGTCGATATCCTGATCAACAATGCCGGCATTGGCCACAAGCCGCAAAACGCCGAACTGGTCGAACCGGACGAGTTCGACCGCATCCTCGGCGTCAATGTGCGCGGCGTCTATCTGATGACGCGGGCGCTGCTGCCGCACATGAAGGAAAACAAGTCCGGCGTCATCGTCAACATCGCTTCGACCGGCGCCAACCGGCCGCGTCCGAACCTTGCCTGGTACAACGCGACCAAGGGCTGGGTCGTCTCGGCCACCAAGGCGCTGGCGATCGAACTCGCGCCCTTCAACATCCGCGTCGTCGCGCTCAATCCGGTTGCCGGCGAAACGCCGCTGCTTTCGACGTTCATGGGCGAGGATACCGAGGAAATTCGCAAGAAGTTCCGCGATTCCATTCCACTCGGACGCCTGTTGAAGCCCGAGGATCTCGCCGAGGCCGCCTTCTTCGTCGCCTCGCCACAGGCGTCGATGATCACCGGCGTGGCGCTCGATGTCGACGGCGGACGCTCGATCTGATTGCTTCGATCCGATTTCTGGGACCATAAACAACGAAACCGCAAAGCGGGGGAACCATGATGAACTTGACGAAACTGGCGCTTGCCTCGTGCTTCATCGCCGCGTCGCTGACGCCGGCAATGGCCAAGGATACGATCACCGTCGGCCAGGTGCTCGAGCCGCCGGGCCTCGACCCGACCGCGGGTGCCGCAGCACCGATCCGCTACATCACCTACGGCAACCTCTTCGAAGGTCTCGTCCGCGTGGTCGAAGACGGCACGGTGAAGCCGCTGCTCGCCGAAAGCTGGACGGTCTCCGACGACCAGAAGACCTACAGCTTCAAGCTTCGCCAGGGCGTCAAGTTCCACGACGGCACGGCTTTCGACTGCTCGGTGGTCAAATTCTCCTATGAGCGCGCCGTCTCGGCCGATTCCACCAACGCCCAGAAGGGCCTGTTCGAACCGATCGAAAAGACCGAATGCCCGGATCCTGCGACCGCGGTGGTGACGCTGAAGCGCCCGGCCTCCAACTTCCTGTTCAACATGGCCTGGGGCGACGCGGTGATGATCGCGCCGTCGTCGGCCGCAGACAACAAGACCAAGCCCGTCGGCACCGGTCCGTTCAGGTTCAAGGAATGGGCGAAGGGCGACAAGGTGGTGCTTGAAAAGAACGCCGACTATTGGGGCGAACCGGCCAAGCTCAGCGAAGTGACGTTCAAGTTCATCAGCGACCCGTCGGCTGCCGCCGCCGCCGTTCTCGCCGGCAATGTCGATGCCTTTCCGATGTTCCAGGCCGCAGAACTGGTCAGCCAGTTCCAGAGCGACCCGAACCTGCAGGTCGAGGTCGGCAGCACCTCGGGCAAGGTGGTGCTCGCGCTCAACAATGCGAAGAAGCCCTTCGACGACGTGCGCGTCCGCCAGGCGCTCGCCCATGCGATCGACCGCAAGGCGCTGGTCGAAGGCACTTACTCCGGCTTCGGCACGACGATCGGCTCGCACTATTCTCCGGTCGAGCCCGGTTATGTCGATCTCAACGAAACCTACCCGTATGACCCGGGCAAGGCGCAGCAACTGCTGCAGGAAGCGGGCGTTCAGAACCTCGAAATCACCATCATGCTGCCGCCGCCGGCCTATGCCCGCCGTGGCGGCGAGATCATCGCGGCCATGCTCAGCGAAGTCGGCATCAAGGTGAACCTCGTTCCGATCGAGTTCGCACAATGGCTGGACCAGGTCTTCAAGAACTCGAACTTCGACGCGACGATCATCGCCCATGCCGAAGCCCGCGACCTCGATATCTATGCCCGCGACAAGTATTACTTCAACTACCAGAACCCGGAATACAAGGCGCTCTACAAGTCCTACACGCTTGCCTCGACCGAGGCCGAGCAGATGGACCTGATCGGCCAGCTCCAGCGCAAGCTGGCAGCGGACGAACCGAACGTCTTCCTCTACGCGCTGCCGAAGATCGGCGTCTGGAACAAGAAGGTGAAAGGCCTCTGGAAGAACATGCCGGTGCCGGCCGACGACCAGACCCAGACCTATTGGGAAAACTGATCGACTTTCATTGAGCGGGATGCGGCCGGAAAACCGCACCCCGCTCTGGCATCCGCTCCTTCGCTGAGGGAGTGGACGCAGATCTGCAGTTGATCGCCGCACCCGGCACCGATCAACGCTTGCTCATTCCGGGAGGTTGATGTGATTTCCTTCATTGGCGGTCGCCTCGTGTCGCTCTTGCTGACGACACTGGTCGCCTCAGTCATCGTCTTTCTGCTGATGCAGGTGCTGCCCGGCGACCCGGCCGTGCTGATGCTCGGCATGAATGCCGACGCAGATGCGATCGCGGCGCTGCACCGGCAGCTCGGCCTCGATCAACCGATCTGGATCCGCTACCTCCACTGGATCGGCGGCTTCGTCGTCGGTGATTTCGGCATGAGCCTCACCTATTCCGTGCCGATCCGCGAGCTGCTTGGGCCCCGCATCCTCGTGACGCTGCCGTTGGCGCTGCTCTCGATGGCGATCTCGGTCGTGGTCGCCATCGCCATCGGCGTCTATGCCGCCGCCAACCGTGGCAAGGCCGGCGACACCGTCGTCATGGGCATCGCCCAGGTCGGCGTCGCCATCCCGAATTTCTGGCTTGCTCTGCTCTTCATCCTGCTCTTCGCCCTGAAGCTCGCCTGGTTCCCGGCTTCCGGCTTTGCCGGCTGGGAAGGCGGCATCTGGAACGGCCTCCATTCGCTCATTCTCCCGGCGCTCGCGCTTGGCCTGCCGCTTGCCGCCATTCTCGGCCGCGTCACCCGCTCGGCCGTCATCGAAACGCTCGGCGAAGATTTCATCCGCACCGCCCGCGCCAAGGGGCTCAGCCGTTCTGGAGCACTCTGGAAGCACGCGGTGCCGAATGCCCTCATTCCGGTCGTCACCATCATCGGCCTGCAGTTTTCCTTCCTGCTTGCCGGCACGATCATCATCGAAAACGTCTTCAACCTACCGGGTATCGGCCGCCTCGTCTTCCAGGCGATCGCCCAGCGCGACCTGGTGACGGTGCAGACGCTCGTGACGCTGCTTGCGGCCTCGGTCATCACCATCAATTTCCTCGTCGATCTGGTCTACGGCTATCTGGATCCGCGCCTGTCGAGGGGAGGCCACTGATGTCCACTCCCGCAGCCGCCGCGCAACCCAGCCTCTTCTCCAAGCTCATCGGCAGCCGAAACCTGACGATCGGCGCCACCGTTACCGTCATCCTCGTGGCGATGGCGCTCGTCTCCTATGTCTGGACACCCTATTCGCCGACGGCGATGAACTTCCGCGACAAGCTGCAGGGGCCGAGCCTTGCCCATTGGTTCGGCACCGATAATTTCGGCCGCGACATCCTGTCGATGATCATGGTCGGCGCCCGCAACTCCATCAGCGTCTCGATCGTCGCGGTGCTGGTCGGCGCCGGTATCGGCGTGCCGCTCGGCGCCTGGGCGGCCGCCCGCGGTGGCTGGGTCGATGGTCTCGTCATGCGCATGAGCGACCTTGCCTTCGCCTTTCCGGCACTTTTGACCGCCGTCATCATCACCGCGATCTTCGGCCCCGGTGCGACCAATGCGATGATCGCAATCGGCATCTTCAACATCCCCGTCTTTGCCCGCGTCACCCGCGGCGCCTCGATGGGTCTGTGGAAACGCGAATATGTGCAGGCCGCGCGCTGCGCCGGCCGCGGCGACGTCGCAATCACGTTTCTGCACATCCTGCCCAACATCAACCACGTGCTGCTCGTCCAGGTGACGATCCAGTTCGCCTTGGCGATCGTCGCCGAAGCCGGCCTTTCCTATGTCGGCCTCGGTACCCAGCCGCCGATGCCGAGCTGGGGCAAGATGCTGAATGACGCCCAGACCTTCATCTATCAGGCGCCGTGGCTCGCGATCTTCCCGGGACTGGCGATCACCTTCGCCGTGCTCGGCCTCAACCTGCTGGGCGACGGCCTGCGCGACATTCTCGACCCGCGCGTGAGGCGGCAAAGATGACGAAACCCTTGCTTCAGATGGCCGGCATGTCGGTCGAACTCGCGGCCGGCAAGAACACGGTTGATATCGTCTGCGACATCGACCTCGAGCTCAATCGCGGCGAACGCCTCGGCATCGTCGGCGAATCCGGCAGCGGCAAGTCAATGACCGCCCTTGCCGTCATGGGCCTGCTTCCGCAGCGCATGCGGGTGCGGGGCGAACTTTCCTTCGACGGCCGCAATCTCGCGGGCTTGGGCGAAGCCGACTATTGCGGCTATCGCGGCCGGCGCATGGCGATGATCTTCCAGGAGCCGATGACCGCGCTCAATCCGGTCAAGTCGATCGGCGCGCAGATCGCCGAGGGTCGGCGGCTGCACCTCGGAGAAACGAAAGCCGATGCCGAGAAGAAGGCGCGCGCGCTGCTCGACCGCGTCGGCCTACCGGCGCCGCGCTTCGATCTGGACCTCTATCCACACCAGCTCTCCGGCGGTCAACGCCAGCGCGTGATGATTGCCATGGCGATCGCCTGCGAGCCGGACCTGCTGATCGCCGACGAGCCGACGACCGCGCTCGACGTGACCGTGCAGGCGCAGATCCTCGACCTGCTCGACGAACTCATCGAAGACACCGGCACGGCGCTGATGCTGATCACCCACGATCTCGGCGTGGTCTCGGAGATGACCGACCGGATCGCGGTCATGTATGCCGGGCGGATCATCGAAACCGGGCGCACCGACGATGTCTTTGCCCGCATGGCGCATCCCTATGCACGCGGCCTTTTCGCCGCGTCGCCGCATGGCGCAGCATTCGCCCCGCGACATTCAGGCGAAGGGCGGCCAAGGCTGAACGCCATTCCCGGCATCGTGCCTGACCCGTTCGGACGGCCACTGCATTGCTCCTTTGCCGACCGCTGCTCCTATGCCCAACCGGACTGTCGCCTGGCGATCCCGGCGTTGGACCTGATCAATACCGATGAAAATGTCGAGCATCGTGCCGCCTGCTTTCATCCGCGCGAAAGGATGGTGGCATCGTGAACGAGGTGATCCTCAAGACCACTGATCTGGTGCGCGAATACGACCTGCCGCGCCCGTCGATATTCTCGAAGCAGAGCCGTCTGCGCGTGCTGCACGGCGTCAGCGTCGAACTCGCCGCTGGCCAGAGCCTCGGCATCGTCGGCGAAAGCGGCTCCGGCAAATCGACCCTGGCCCGCGCCGTGATGGGGCTGGAACGACCGCAGTCGGGCCAGGTCTCGATTGCCGGCAAGGATATCTATGCGCTCGATCGCGCCGGGCTGCGCGAGGCGCGCAAGGGCTTTCAGGCGATCTTCCAGGATCCCTACGGTTCGCTCGATCCGCGCCATACGGTCAGGACGATCATCTCTGAGCCGATCGTTTCGCTGGAGCGCGGCACGGGGACCACAGAGCGCAACCGCCGCATCGCCGAGGTGCTGGAGGCGGTCGGCCTACCCTTGGCATCGGCCGAGAAATATCCGCACGAGTTCTCCGGCGGCCAGCGCCAGCGCATCGCCATCGCCCGTGCGTTGATCACAAGGCCGGCGCTGATCGTCGCCGATGAACCGGTGTCTGCTCTCGACGTCTCGATCCAGGCGCAGGTGCTGAACCTGATGATGGACCTGCAGGAAAAGCTCGGCCTTTCCTACCTCTTCATCAGCCACGATCTTGGTGTGGTGCGCGCTATCACCGATAGGGTCGCGGTCATGCATCTCGGCCGTATCGTCGAGGAAGGGCCGACATCAGAGGTCTTCGACAGCCCGCGCCATCCTTACACCCAGGCGCTGGTCGCTGCCGTGCCCAAGCCGTTTTCCGGGCGCCGCAAGCGCGTGCGCTCCGAGGGGCCACCGCAAACGCCCGTCCATACCGCAACAACCGCAGCCGGCTGCGCCTATGCCGCCGTCTGTCCCGTGAGGCAGGAGATCTGTCTGACCCGAACGCCTGAGGCCAAGCCGGTGACGCCGGCCTGGTCCGCCCGCTGCCATTTTGCCTAGGAAGTGCCCCATGTCCGAACTCGCCGATCTCTCCGCCGTCGATCTTGTCGACGCCTACCGCTCGAAGAAGCTTTCCCCCGTCGAGGTCACCGAAGCCGTCATTGCCCGCATCGACGCTTCCGAACCGAAACTGAACGCGCTCTGGGCCTATGATCCGACTGAAGCCCGCAAGGCCGCCAAGGCATCGGAGGAACGCTGGGCAAAGGGCGAGCCACTGGGGGCGATCGACGGCGTGCCGGTAACGATCAAGGAAAACATCGCGACCAAGGGCACGGCCGTGCCGCTCGGCTGCGCCGCCGTGTCGCTGACGCCGGCTGCCGCCGACGCGCCGCCGGCGGCCCGCACGCGTGAGGCGGGGGGCATTCTGCTCGCCAAGACCACCATGCCGGACTACGGTATGCTCTCTTCCGGCCTTTCCAGCTTCCACAAGCTCGCCCGCAACCCGTGGGACCTCTCGGCCAATCCGGGCGGATCGAGCGCCGGCGCGGGTGCGGCCGCCGCGGCCGGTTATGGGCCTTTGCACATCGGCACGGATATCGGCGGCTCCGTCCGCCTGCCGGCCGGCTGGTGCGGCATCGTCGGGCTGAAGCCTTCGGCCGGCCGCGTTCCGATCAACCCGCCGTTCATCGGCCGCGTCGCCGGCCCGATGACCCGGACGGTCGCCGACACGGCGCTTTACATGTCGGTGCTGTCGCAGCCGGACGCCCGGGACACGATGTCCCTGCCCTATGCCGATATTCCCTGGCTCGATCTCGATCGTGATCTGAAAGGTCTGAAGATCGGCCTCTGGCTCGACGCCGGCTTTGGCCAGTCGGTCACGGAGGAAACGGAGCAGGCGGTCAAGAAGGCGGCCCAGCTCTTTGCCGACGCCGGCGCGACCATCGAACCGATCGGCCCGTTCCTGACGCGCGAGATGATCGACGGCCTCGACCGCTTCTGGCGGGCACGCGGCTGGGAAGACGTGTCGCGCCTTTCGCCGGAAAAGCAGGCGCAGATCCTGCCCTACATCTTCGACTGGATCAAAACCGCCGAGGACTTTAACGGCCGTGAGGTCTATACCGGCTTCGCCCAGATCGAGGCGATGCGCAACGCGCTGCATGCAGCACTTTCCGGCTATGACTTCATCCTCTCGCCGACCGCGCCGACGGCCTCCTATCCGGCCGAATGGGCCTCGCCGGTCAACGACCCGCAGAAGCCGTTCGAGCACATCGCCTTCACCGTCGCCGTCAACATGGGCGGCCAGCCGGCAATCTCGCTCAACTGCGGCTATACCGCAGGCGGCCTGCCAATCGGCCTGCAGATCATCGGCCAGCAGTTCGACGATATCGGCGTGCTTCGCCTCGCGCGCGCCTTCGAGATCATGCGTCCGGAGCAGCGCCCATGGCCGAAGGTCGCATGATGAGCGACACGATGCGCTACACCATCGAGAGCGGTGATCTCGAAAACATCGTTTCCCGCCTGCTCGATATTGTTCGCCGGCTCGGCGTCAGCGTCTCGAAACTCGCGATCGAGGTGGAGGGCGGCAAGGCCAGCCTCGAAATCGCCGTGACTTCGGCCTCGCAGGCTGTCGCCAATACGCTGCGTGAGCGCATCGGGCAGATCGAAGGCGCGAAGGCAGCCTAGCCCGCATCAACATCAACGCGGCCCTGCCGCTTTACACAGACTGGAAACCACAGGAGTGCCGACAATGGCCCGCAAACTTTTCATCCTCCCCGGCGACGGCATCGGCCCGGAAGCCATGGCGGAAGTCCGCAAAATCATCGCCT
>NZ_JAEPRP010000157.1:17684-17907 GCF_016652895.1 Ensifer sp. SSB1 | reverse complement strand
TGTCCGGTTCGTCGTGCAGGCTCGTGGTGCCGACCGCATGGGTCAGCACCGCCTGGGTCGCGGTTGGAACCTGGATGCAAAACAGGCCCGCCTCCTCTGCCAGGCTACGGGTGCGGGTGGCACTGTCGAGCACGACGGTCAGCTTCGGCGGATCATAGTCGAGGGCGCAGGCCCAGGCCGCTGCCATCACGTCTTCCACCCCAGCATGGCGGGCGGAGACCAG
>NZ_JAEPRP010000157.1:4267-17674 GCF_016652895.1 Ensifer sp. SSB1 | reverse complement strand
TCGGGCCATGGTTGATCAACCGATAGGCCTTTTCGAGCGGAACGGGACGAATATGCGAATCCATCAAAAACCTCTGCCACCGCGGCGAACCTGATCGACCGCCCACTTCTATAGTGACACCACACCCCACCAACAAGGGTTGGGCTTCGCCTAACGACATCGACTGCGATGCCGCTCCTCTTCAAGCCGGACCGCCGCCCGTCGCGCCAGCGCCCCGGCTTCCCTTCATCGCAAAATCCGGATATATTGAATGAACGTTCAGCAAATATGGAGACCGTGATGAACAAGTTGGTCCGCGACATTTCCGTTCCGAATGACTGGGATCGCCGTGGGCTGCCCGGATGGTGCTACCACAGCAACGCCCTGCTCGAGCTGGAGAAGGAGCATGTCTTCAGGCAGCATTGGCAGATCGCCTGCCATGTGTCCGACGTGCCGGAGCCGGGCAATTACGTCGCCATGGACGTCGTCGGCGAGCGGGCGCTGATCCTGCGCGACCAGGACGGCACGCTCCGCGGATTTCATAACATCTGCCGCCACCGGGGCTCCCGCGTCGTCGCCGACGACAAGGGCACCTGCCGCAACGCGCTGGTCTGTCCGTTCCACGGCTGGGTCTACAATCTCGACGGAACGCTGCGCGGCGCAGCGCGCCCACGCTCATTTCCGCCGCTCGACAAGCAGGCATTCGGGCTGATCCCATTGGAACTCGAGGTCTGGATGGGCTTCGTCTTCGTCCGCTTCCGCCCCGGCCCGCAGCCATCGGTCGCCGAGGTCATGCGCCCCTTCACCGAGGAACTCGGGCACTATGGGACGGAGGACATGGTGCCCACCCAGGGCATCTGGACGCAGGAAAGCCCGGTCAACTGGAAGTCCGTGCGCGACGTCGACAATGAGGGCTACCATGTCGCCATGGCCCATCCGGCGCTGCAGGATCTCTACGGCTCGACCTACTACGACGAGCCCTTCGTCAACGGGCTTTGCCGTTCCTTCGCGACCTACAATCCGCATGCCGGCCGGCGCTGGAGCGTGAAGCAGTATGTCAGCGTCGCGCCGGAAGCGACGCATCTGCCCGAGCGGCTGCGTAAGGCCTGGATCTATTTCGGCCTGTTTCCGAACGCGGTCATCGCCGTGACGCCGGAGAGCGTGCAATTCTATCAGGAATTCCCGCTCGCAACGGGCAAGACGCTGCTACGCGGTGGCATCTATCGCTATCCCGATGAGACGCGCCGGCAGCGGCTCGCCCGCTACCTCGCCTTCCGCATCGATCGAGACACCCAGGCCGAAGACGTACAGCTGACGATCTGGTCGAATGAATCGATGACGTCCAAGGCGTTCGGCGGCTTCTATCTCTCCGACCTCGAATACGGCGTGCGCACCCACCACGATCATCTTCGGGCCGTTCTGCCCGTCATGACGCTCGGTCAGGCGCCGCGCGAGGAAGAGATGGCCGCCGTCAACGAGGCGATGGCGGCACGCTGAACGAAGAGAAAAAGAAGGGCCGGAGATCGTCCGGCCCCTGAAATCGGCCTCGCCGGGGAATGCTGGCGGGGCCGAGGCATTTCAAGCCACCATCAGCCCTTCCAGAGCCCCTCGCACACCAACTCGTCCATCGTCCGGCGAATGCTGGTGTCGAGGATATCGGCCATGTCGTCGATCTGGCCCATCGTGATCGTCAGCGGCGGCGACATCACGCACATGTTGATCAGCGGTCGCACCAGCAGGCCGAGTTCCTGACAGTGCCGGTCGATGCGTTTGCCGACCTCCAGATCGAGCGTCAGCGGATTGTTGCTCACCCGGTCGGCGACGCATTCGACGCAGGCCATCAGCCCCAGCCCGCGCACCTCGCCAACGAGCGGCAGCGCTTCGAGCCGTTTCAGTGCCGCTTGGAAATGACCGGAGATCGCCCGCGCATGGTCGAGCAGCCCGCCTTCCAGGATATCGAGGTTCTTGAGCGCCACCGCACAGCCGATCGGGTGGCTGGAATAGGTGAGGCCATGGGCAAACATCGCGTCCGAATGATTGGACTGGCGCAGCGTTTCCAGAAGCTTCGACGAGATCATCACCCCGCCGAGCGGGAAATAGCCTGACGTCACCCCCTTGGCGAAGGTGATCATGTCGGGCTCGATCGAGAAGACTGTTTTCGAGGCAAAGACCTCACCGAGGCGGCCAAAGGCCGTCACCACCTCATCGGCGATGAAGAGAATGTCGTTTTCGGCGCAAAGCGCCCGCATGCGCGGAAGGTAGCCCGCCGGCGGCACGATGACGCCGCCGGACGCCATGACCGGCTCGGCGATGAAGGCGCCGATTTTTTCCGCGCCGCGCGCTTCGATCACCGCCCGGAACTCCGCAACGAGGAAATCGCAGAATTGGGCTTTCGACTGACCCGTCGGGCGGCGGAAGGGGTTCGGACAGGTGAGCTTGATCACCTGGTCCGAAGCGCTGTCCATCCAGTCGTGATCGCGCGGCCGGCCATTGAGCGAGGCCGAGAGATAGGTGGAGCCGTGATAGCCGCCCTGACGCGAGACGATCAGCTTCTTCTCCGGCCGGCCGCGCACATTGTTCATGAACTGCATGAAGCGCAGGGCCGTCTCAACCGCCGAGGATCCGCCCGTCGTGTAGAACACGTGGCCGAGGTCTACGGGCGCATGTGCTGCCAGTCGTTCGGCGAGCTCAACCGAGGGCGCGCTCGTCGTGTACCATGGCGAGTTGTAGGAGAGCGCCAGCGCCTGATCATGCAGCACCTGAGCCAGCTCGGCCCGGCGATGACCGACGTTGACGCACCACATGCCGGCAGGCCCATCGATCAGTCGGCGCCCCTCGCCGTCCGTCACATAGATTCCGTCGCCGCTTTCGATTGCTCCGCGTGATTCCGCACCGATGCTGCCGGCGACAGGCCAAGGCTGGACGAGATGCCGCGCGGCGAGCGCGGCGGTTTCATCCGCCTCGCGGTTGTGCACAACTGCTGGATCGAGCTTCGCGGCCATCACGGAATCTCCCATTAAATCCGGTGTATTTTGCCACTCAACAAGTTGATAACAATCGATAATGACTACTTTTATTGAATGGCTGTTCAATCAATATTGCAGAAATTCCGCTTGCGTTCAATCCCGATTTGCGTTTTGCTAATTGAGGGAACACAAAAGGCGGATACCGCCACGGGATGGATAGAATGAAGCGATCGCTGCATTTCCAGTGTCCACGCTCAGCACATCGCGCGAGGACATGCTGATGGCAGTCCTGTCGGGCGCGGGGGTGGAGCATCGGCCCGCAGAACCACCGAAAAGCCGCACACGCTGGATTGCCAGCGAAGAGGCCAGCGGCCTCGCTCTCATCTCACCGACACTGCTTTACGCGCTTGCCCTGCTCTTCCTGCCCGTCCTGATCGTCATCGCCTACAGTTTCTGGACCCAGGACTATCTGACGATCGACCGTACCTTTACCCTCGAAAATTACCGCACCGCCCTTGGCGAACCGATCTACCAGGACCTCCTGGTGCGCTCGCTGGTCATCTCGCTGGTCGTCAGCGTCGTCACCGTCACGGTCTCCTATCCGATCGCCTGGTTCATTTCCTTCCATGGCGGCGTGCACAAGAACCTCTGGCTGTTCCTGATCACCGTGCCCTGCTGGACGAGCTATCTTCTGCGCGTGATGTCGTGGAAGGTCATCCTCGGCTATGGCGGCGTGATGAATACGGGGCTTCTATCGATCGGCCTTATCGACAAGCCGCTGACGACGCTGCTCTACAATTCCAATGCCGTCGTCATTACGCTCGTCCACAGCTGGGCGGCTTTTGCGATCCTGCCGATCTACGTGTCGCTGGAAAAGGTCGACCGCTCGCTGATCGAGGCTGCGCACGATCTCGGTGACAACAAGGTGATGAGCTTCCTGCGTGTCACCCTGCCGCTTTCCCTGCCGGGCGTCATCTCCGCCTTCCTGATCGTGATGATCCCGACCGTCGGCGACTACGTGACGCCGAAGCTCGTCGGCGGCAAGGATGGGGTGATGATCGCGACCGCGATCCAGGCACAGTTCGGCAAGGGCGCCAACTGGCCGCTCGGCGCCGCCCTTTCAGTGACGACCATGGTGGTCGTCTCGGCGATGGCGGGACTCGTCGTTCTCGCGCTGAAACTCACAATGAGGCTGGCGAAATGAGCGGTCGTCACGGTATCCCGAAGTCCCGTTGGCTGCCGGCCTATGTCGGCCTCTACCTGCTCTTCCTTTATTTCCCGATCCTGCTGCTGCCGATCTTCTCGTTCAACAACGCCTCCACCACGACCTTCCCGCTCGCCGGCTTCACCACCAAGTGGTACGTCACGCTCTGGGGCAATTCGGCGATGCTGGAAGCGGCACGCAACAGCCTGATCGTCGGCGTCTCGGTGGCGCTCGTCAGCACCATTCTCGGCATCTGCGCCGCCCGCGCACTGACGCGCTACCGCTTCCGCGGCAAAGGGCCTGCGACGGGCCTGATCATGGCGCCCCTGTTCCTGCCCGAGATCATCGTCGCCGTTTCGCTGTTGATGATCCTGCTGCAGCTCGGCATCGAGCTCTCGCTCATCACCGTCATCCTCGGCCAGGTGGTCTTCTGCCTGCCCTATGCGATGTCGGTGCTGATCTCAGGTTTCGACGGTTTCGACCGGTCGCTGGAAGAGGCTTCGCTCGATCTCGGCGAAACGGCGATCGGCACCTTCCGGCGGGTGACATTGCCCGTCGTTGCGCCGGCGATCGTCTCCAGCCTGCTCGTCTCCTTCACGGTGTCGCTCGACGAGTTCATCCTCGCCTTCTTCCTCTCGGGAACCGAGCCGACGCTGCCGGTCTACATCTGGGGCCAGCTCCGCTTTGCCGCAAAGCTGCCGGGCGTGCTCGCGCTCGGCAGCCTGATGCTGCTCATCTCGATCCTGCTTCTCACCCTTTCGGAAATCATACGCCGCCGCGCCGAATACAGGCTCAGGGCACAGGGAGCGCAGCATGGCTGAAACACCGATGATCGCAATCGAAGGCGTCAGCAAGTTCTACGGCATCTACAAGGCGCTCGACGACGTCTCGCTGGACATCGCCGCCGGTGAATTCTTCTCGCTGCTCGGCCCTTCGGGCTGCGGCAAGACCACGCTTCTGCGCTCGATCGCCGGCTTCGACACGCCGACCGAAGGCGACATCCGCATCGACGGGCAACCGGTGATCGGCGTTCCGCCGAACCGCCGCCCGACCAACATGGTCTTCCAGAACTACGCGATCTTTCCACATCTCGATGTCGAGGAGAATGTCGCCTATGGCCTGAAGCGCCTGAAGCTCGATGTGGCCGAGGAACGCCGCCGTGTCGGCGCCGCACTTGACCAGGTGCGGCTCGGCCATCTCGGCAAGCGCCGGGCGCACGAGCTCTCCGGCGGCCAGCGCCAACGGGTGGCGCTGGCGCGCGCGCTGGTGATGCGACCGAAGGTGCTGCTCCTCGACGAGCCACTCTCCGCGCTCGACAAGAAGCTGCGCGAGGAAATGCAGGTGGAACTGCGCACGCTGCAGCGCGCGGTCGGCATCACCTTCATCCTCGTCACCCACGATCAGTATGAGGCGCTGGCGCTTTCGGACCGCATCGCCGTGATGTTCGGTGGCCGGATCGCGCAGGTGGCGACGCCGAAAGAGATCTACCAGCGCCCCAACACGCGCCAGGTCGCGGACTTCCTCGGTGGCATGAACTTCATGAAAGCCCGCGTCACCAACGAGACAGCGACACGCATTTCCGTCGAGACCCCGCGCTTCGGTGGCGTCACCGTCGACAAACCGCTCGGCTTTGCTGCCCGGAACGGCACGGCGACGATCGGCATTCGACCGGAACGCCTGCGTTTGCTGTGGGATGATGCGCGTTCCGATTTCGAGGTTGCCGGCAAGGTCGTCGACCGACACTATTTCGGCGAGATCACCCACCTGATCGTCGATATCCCCGGCCTCGAGCAGCCGCTTTCGGTATCGGAGACCAACAATTTCGGCGCGGACGACATTCCCGTTGGCGACACGATACGGCTGGCCTACGATCCGGATGCGCTGGTCGCCGTTGCCGACTGACAAAGTTTCGGCGGGACGCAGTCGCGCCCCGCCGATTTCCCTTCTCAGTAGCCCGACTTGATCTTCTCGAACTCAGCGATCATGCGCTGGCGCAGTTCGACCGGCATCGGCGACTGGAACAGCGTGTTGGCCAGGAATTTGGAGACGTCGGCATAGCCCTTGTCGGCCAGGATCTTCGGATCGACCTGCGCCATGCCGCGAGCGTTCGCATGGCCATACCCCCAAGACTCGACCATATAGGCCGTGATCGCGGGATCGGAGATCGAATTCAGGTAGTCATATTGTTCGTCAAGCGGCGCTTCGGCCCCTTTAAGGCGGACATAGCCACAGACCCAAGTCGAAAGCCCCTCGGTCGTATCCTTCTTGATCGCCGCCGGAACGCCGTCTGCCTGCAGGGTCGTTGCCGTCTCGTTCCAAGCCCAGGCAAGATCGACCTCTCCGCTGGCGATCGCCTGGCTCAAGTCGGTGTTGTCGGTCCAGTAGAGGCGGACGTTCTTGTGCACTTCGCGCAGGAAATCGGAAGCCTGCTTGAACTGCTCGTCGGTCATCGTCGTCCAGTCCTTGACGCCGATGGCGAGGCTCGCCAGCGCATAGGCGTCATCGACATTGTCGCCGATCGAGACCCGGTCCTTGAACTTCGGATCGGCAAAAGCCCGGAGCGACTTGATCTCGTCCTCCTTGACCGTATCGGTGCGATAGGTGAGCACGGTGTTGCCCCATTCGAAGGGCAGCAGCCAGGCCTTTCCGTCCGGCGTCGTCATCAGCCCCTTCATCGCGGCGATGCCCGGATCGATGTCGTTCCAGTAGGTGAGTTTCGAGGTGTCGAGCGGCTCGATCAGTCCGGCCTCGCGCCACTTCGCCACGCTCTGCGAACAGGGATGGGCAAGGTCGGCCTTGAAGCCGGAGCGCAGCTTCTGGAAAGCCTCCTCCTCGTCGCCGAAGAAACTGAAGTCCGGCTCGCTTCCGTGCTTGGCAGTGTAGGACGGGTGGAAGGCCGGATCCTCGTAGCCGGACCAGTCGAAGATCGTGAGGTTTCCGGCGGCGTGCGCCGGCAGGGCGGTGGTCGAGACAAGCGAGGCGATGAAGGCGCCTCCCAAGATTTGCCTGCACGCGTTCACCAATGTCATGCCAACCTCCTCTATCCGGCCGTTCCGGCGTTATCGTTCCCTATTTCGGCCCTTCCCGGGTGAAATGCCTGGGGAAGGCGACGAGCAGATATTCGACGGCCGCCGCATGCGCCTTTTCGCGCGTCAGACCGTCGCCCATCATCAGCCGCAGCCACAGCCCTTCCATGCAGGCGCAGAGCGCCAGCGTCATGCCCTCGGGCTCATAGGCGTAGCCGCCCTCGTCCTTCAGCCTCTGGCAAAGGGCCAGGAAGATCTCCTGGTATTTGACGTCGCGCGCGCCGCAGAGCGCCTGATAGGTCGGCCGCGATTTCGCCTCACCCCAGAAGGCGCACCAGGCCGCAAGCTTGCGCTTGGTGCAGATCTTGCGATCGAAATCACAGGCGACAAGCGCCCAGAGCTGGGCCGCCGCCTTGTCACCGGCCTTCTCCAGCGCTGCACCCCAATTGGCCGCATATTCGTCGGCCATGTATTGCAGCGTGGCGATCAGCAGCTTTTCCTTGCTCTCGAAATGGAAGTTGACGATGCCGCGCGAAAGGCCGGCGCCATCGGCGACGTCGGCAAGCGTCGTTTCCGAATAGCCGCGCTTCGCCAGCGAATCGATCGTCGCCTCGATCAGCTGTTGCCGCCGGGTTTCCTTCGAGGCCTTGCGGCCACGCTTTTCGCCTTCCGCGGCTTCCTGCACTTCAGGGGTGAGTTTCATCCGTACCGCCGTATCGTTCTTCTTCAGGCGCAGATGCATGTCATGCGTCCCGCCGCATCGGCTTGATGCCACGCAGATGAGTGGGACAATGCTCCCCACTGTCAAGCACCTTCTGCATGGCCGTCCAGGTCCGGATATTCTTGGCCACGTAGGCCTCGCCGACGGCCGCAACGGCGGCCGAATGCAATGTTCCCTGCAGTCGCGAAAGCTCCTGGCGCGCGACCTCGCGATACCATTGGTTGCGGCTTTCCGCGCGCGTCTCGACAAAGCCCGCCTCTGCCATCGCCGTGAGATACGTCGCCGCCGAAGCCATGCCGAAACTCAGCCCCTCGGCCGCGAGATACGCCTTCATATCCTGCGACGGCTCGCCGTCGTGGGAGATCAGCCAATCGGAGCCGGCGAACACGCCGCCGGGCGAAAGCACGCGGTAGATTTCGCGAAACACGGCCAGTTTGTCCGCAACATGGACCAGTGCGTCTTTCGAAAAGACGACATCGAAGCTGCCATCGAAGAAGGGCAGCGTACCAGCCGGCGCCTGAACGAAGCTCACCCCCGCAAGGCCCTGGCGCGCTGCCGCGTCGCGCGCATGCGCGATAACCGGCGCCTCGACGTCGAAGCCCGTGATCGCCGCCGGACGATAGGTTCGGGCGATATGCAGCGTCACCCCGCCAGCACCGCAGCCGAGATCAAGGACACGTTTGCCGTCGATCTCGACCCCGTCGAGCACGCGGTCAACCTCGTCGGGACCACCGGGCGAAAGGTACCCCTCGCCCCACAGCACCTCAAGAAAGCGGATGGCCGTATCGTCGTATTCGACGGCCTGTCCCGTTTCCTGATCAATCGACGACATCTGACCTCCTGGCCATATCAAGCCTTGCTAAAAATCCTACCGCATTATCAGAGGATTGCAACATATTTGCTGAACGCTCATTCAATATTGATGGACAACATTCTGCTTTCCGTGTCATTTTTTGATCAACGACAAGGGGAGCCACATGAAAAAATATGACGTGGTGATGATCGGAGGAGGGCATAATGGCCTGGTCGCCGCCTGCTATCTGCAGCGCGCCGGGCTGAATGTCGTCGTCCTCGAAAAGAACGACTGGGTGGGAGGGGCGGCCACCAGCCGCGAACTCACCCCCGGCTTCCTCTACTCCAACTGTTCCTACGTCTGTTCGCTCTTCCGCCCGGAAATCATGCGCGATCTGGAGCTGCCAAAACACGGGCTTCAGGTCATCTCCTACGAGGGCGGCGCGGTCTTGACCCGTGACGGCGACTATCTCGCCTCCTACCGCGACCACGATTCCCATCGCCGCGAGTTTGCCCGCTACTCGAAGCGCGATGCGGAAGCCTATGACCGCTACGCCCGCGACGTGACCCGCCAGTGCCGCTTCATCCAGCCGCTGCTCATGCGCACGGCACCGGACCCGTTCAGCTTCAAGCCGCGCGATATCTCCGAACTCATCTACCTCGCAAAGAAGTTCGGCGAATTTTCACCGGCCGAAATGGCGGCAACCTTGCGCTTCTGGACCATGTCGATTGCGGATTTCCTCGACGAGTATTTCGAGACCGACGTGATCAAGGCCTACCTCGCGCTTTCCGGTATCATCGGCACTGCGCTCGGGCCGATGTCGCCGGGGACGGCCTATGTGCTGCTGCACCACTATATGGGCGAGGTCGACGGCTCGGTCGGCGCCTGGGGTTATGCCCGCGGCGGCATGGGCGCCGTCACCAAGGCGCTCGCCTCGTCGTTCCAGGCATCCGGTGGCACAATCCGCACCGGCGCCGATGTCGCCAAGGTGCTGACCCGCAACGGCCGCGCCCATGGTGCAGTGCTTGCCGATGGCGAAGAGGTGCTCGGCAATCTCGTCGTCTCCAATGCCGACGTCAAACGCACCTTCCTCAAGCTCGTCGACGAGGACGATCTGCCGGAGCGCTTCGTCCATCGGGTCAGGCACTTCAAGATGCGCGGCTCCTCCGGCAAGCTCAACATCGCACTCGACAGCCTGCCGGAATTTCCGGCCCTGCCCGCAGGTTCCTCCTGCATTCGCGGCGACCTGCACTTCACCGACAGCGTGGAGCGCATGGAGCGGGCCTATGACGACTGGAAGGCCGGGCGCTGGTCGGCCGATCCCTTCGTCGACATGATGATCCCGACCACGCTCGACCCGACCATGGCGCCGCCGGGCAAGCATTTCGTCTCCTGCTTCGTGCAGTACTGTCCGCCGAAGGTGGAGGGCAAGGACTGGACCGATGCCGATCGGGACGCCTTCGCCGAAACGGTAGTGAAGCAGATCAGCGACTATTCACCGGGTTTTCGCGAGCGCATCCTGCACATGGAGGTGCGCACGCCGCGCGAGATCGAGCAGGAGGTAGGCCTCACCGAAGGCAATATCTTCCAGGGCGAACTCACTTTCGACCAGTTGCTCTTCAACCGCCCGGTCCCGGGCTATGCGCAGTATCGCAGCCCCGTGCGCGGCCTCTACATCTGCGGCTCCTCGACCCATCCGGGCGGTGGCGTCATGGGCGCCCCCGGCCGCAACGCCGCTGCCGAGATCCTGCGCGATCTTCGCCACACGCCCTCCGACAAGATGAGCCCGGCCCATGACGTCATTTGATGCCATCGTCATCGGCGGTGGCCACAACGGCCTGACCGCCGCCACCCTCCTCGCCCGCTCCGGCCGCAAGGTCGTGCTCGTTGAAGCCAGCGACACGCTCGGGGGCGCCGCGCGCAGCTACACCTTCCACCCGGGCTATTCGAGCCCCGGTCTTGCCCACATCGTCAACCGGCTCCATCCGGAAGTCGCGTCAGCTCTCTCGCTCGAAAGCGGCAGCGAAGCGGCGGCACCGACGGTGGTGCTTTCGCCGACCGGGCGTCATGCCGTACTGCGGGGCGGCTACGGAGAAGCCATCGACGGCGTTTCCGAAGACGAAGCCCGACGCTTCCAGGATCTGCGCGGCAAGCTGATCTTCCAGGCTGCCATCCTGAAACGGTTCCTGAAACGCAGGCCGCCGGAGATCGGCGAGATGGCGCTGGCGGATTTCGCAACGCTCGCCGGGGCCGGTCTCGGCCTTCTGCGCAAGGGACGAGAGGAAAGCCGCGACTTCCTGCGCATGTTGCTGATGAATGTGGCGGACATCGCCGACGAATACCTGACCGACGACCGGCTGAAGGCGCTGCTCGCCTTCGACGCCACGCTCGGCATCCATCTGGGACCCCGTTCGCCGACGTCGCTGCTCGGCCTTTACTACCGCCTCACCGGAGAAATGCACGGCGTGACCGGCGCGCAGGTCGTCGCCGGCGCCGGCGGCCGATCGGCGGCGGCGGCCTTCGAGAACGCTGCAACCCGCGCCGGCGTCGCGATCAGGACGGGCGTGCAGGTCTCCCGCATCATCGCCGATCGCGGCTGTGCCAGCGGTGTCGTCCTCTCCACCGGCGAGACGCTCGAAGCCGGAGCCATCGTCTCAGCGATCCACCCGAAGGCCACGTTCCTCGCCCTCACCGACGCCGCCGAGATTGGCACCGGTTTCCGCCGCGCCATCGGCAACATCCGCTCGAAGGGCAATGTCGCCAAGCTCGACCTGGCGCTCGACCGCCCTCCGAACTTTCCCGGCGTCGCGGCGGCTGATCTCCGCGGACGGCTCGTGATCGCCCGTTCGATCGACCATGTCGAAGAGGCATTCAACCCGGCGAAATACGGTGCGTTTTCCAGCGACCCGGTGATGGAGATCACTTTGCCGAGCCTCGGCGATCCCTCGCTGGCGCCGGCTGGCGGTTGTACGCTTTCGGCGCTCGTCGAATTCGCGCCCTACGCGCTTGCCGACGGTTGGGAGAAGGGCAAGCCGGCATTCCAGAAGATCGTGCTTGAGACGCTCGAAAGCTATGCCCCCGGTCTTGGCGTGAGCATCGTGGCCACGAGCCTCATGACCCCCTTGGATATGGAGGCGCGCTACAACCTGCCTGGGGGACATTGGCATCATGGCGAGCTGCAGGCCGATCAGTTGCTTGTCAACCGCCCGGTCAACGCAGCGTCCGGCTACGCGACGCCGCTTCGGGGTCTTTATCTCGCCAGCGCCGGCTCGCATCCAGGCGGCGGCATTTCCGGCCTGCCCGGCCTGCTCGCCGCCCGGCAGGTCCTATCGGAGAAACGTGCATGATGATGCATCTCACAGCCTCGCGCCGCGCCCAGCAGGGCCATATCCTGACGCCCCGTCTCGAAACGCCGTTTCATCAACGCCTTGCCGCACTCAGCGAGACCAATGATTGGTACAGCTGGGCGGGCTACAAGGCGCCGCATTCGATCTTCGACACGGAACTCGAATACTTCGCGATCCGCTCGACGGCGGCCCTGTTCGACATCTCGCCCATGGTGAAGTACCGCGTTCGCGGCACGGATGCCGAGCGATATCTGAACCGGCTGACGCTGCGCAACGTCGCCAAGCTTGGCATAGGCCGCGTGCACTACACGGCCTGGTGCGACGACCATGGCCATGTCCTCGACGACGGAACGCTCTTCCGGCTCGCCGCAGATGATTTCCGCCTCTGCTGCCAAGAGCGGCATCTGCCCTGGCTTCTCGACAGCGCGGCAGGTTTTTCCGTCGAGATTGATGAAGAGACCAGCGAGATTGCCGCCTTGGCGCTGCAGGGCCCCACCTCCTTTGCCGTTCAGGAAGCGGCCGGCTTTGCCGGCGTGGAAAACCTCAAGCCGTTCCAACTCGCCGAGTTTCCCCATCTCGACGGCAAGGTGACCGTCTCGCGTACCGGTTTCACCGGCGATCTCGGCTACGAACTCTTCATCGACGCCAACCAGGCGCTGAGTCTTTGGGACCGGCTGTGGGCGGCCGGCAGCGGTTTCGGCCTGAAGGCGATCGGCTACGATGCGCTCAACCGCGCCCGCATCGAAGCCGGCTTCATCGTCGCCAATACCGACTTCATCACCGCCGAAGCCGCGCTTCGCGCTGACCGCGAGCGTTTGCCGGACGAAATCGGCCTCGACTGGCTGGTCGATGCCGAGAAGCCCTACTTCAACGGGCGCGACGCCATCTTCCGGGCTCGCGAGAAACGGGCCCTGAAGCACGTTCTCGTCGGGCTCGAAATCGAGGGCAACATCCCGGCCGAGGGCGCGATCGTCTATCACCGCGGCAAGAAGGAAGTGGGCCTCGTCACGGCGGCGATCTGGTCGCCGCTCGCCAAGCGCAACATCGCGATTGCCAGCCTGACGCGCCCCTACGGCAGCCGGATCACCGACGATCTCTGGGTGGAGATTTATGCGCTGCGCGAACTGCAGTACCAGAAGCTGATGAAACGGGCGCGTGTCGTCTCCCGGCCCTTTGTCAAACTCGACCGCCGCTCGGCCAATCCGCCCGGCCGTTTCTGAGACCGCGCGCATGGACGACGAGACGAGACGGCACTGGGAGATGATCAAGATGGCGCCCGGCATCGAGTGGTCCGGCCGCGCCCGATACGCGGCAGCAATGTTCTTCTACCAGCGCGGCTTGTTGGATGCTGAAACACTCGAAGTCTACCGC
>NZ_JAEPRP010000157.1:0-4257 GCF_016652895.1 Ensifer sp. SSB1 | reverse complement strand
AGGACCCAGCCATGGTCCTGCGCCGCCAACAGATCGGTTCGGAATGGCTGTCCCGTCTGGAGGACGACGGCATTGCCTGAGATCGGCGGGACCCGTTTGTCGGATGCCGATCTGGCGATCTTCGACTTGAGCGGCGACAAGGGCACCAACAATGGTGCCCCTCATTTGTCAGAAGCGAACGCGAGCGCCGACCTTGGCGCCGGCCGATTGCGAACCGTCGCCTTCGATGTTGAACAGCAGCGAGAAGTCGAGGTCCCAGTTGTCGTTGTTCGACAAGGCCAACCCGGCTGAAACCCGCCCGAACAGGCCTTCGCCGTCGAGCGAGGCGAAGCCGACATCGGCACCGACCGACGGCGACAGGATCAGGCCGTTTTCCAGTTCCAGCGTCCGCTCGACGTCGAAGCCGACGCTGAGACGCGCCTGTTCCTCGATGAAGCCCTTGAGATCGATGACCTCGCCGAGCGCGTTCTTCACGCTGTAATCATCGGTCTCTTCGTTGAAATAGACCGCCCGGAGCTTCGGCGTCAGCACCGTGATCTCGTCGAGCTGCCATTCGCCGGTCAGCTTCACATCCGCCATCCAGCGGGTGGTGTCGAAACTGCCCTTGAAGATGCCGGTGTCGATGTCGTTCGAGGAGCCGCCATAAAGCAGGTTCGCATCGAGGAACACGCCCTTGCCGAGTTCGAACGAGGCATAGGGGCCGGCCAGCCAGCCATTGCCCTTCAGTTCGGCATCCTCGTCGGTCGGATCGGTCATGTAATCGTAGTGGAACGACAGGCCGAAGAGCGCGCGGTCATTGACGAGATAATCGGCACCGACGGAGAACAGCGCGAAGTTGCCCCACTTGTCGCTGTCGTCATCCTCGTCCTTGTGGAACAGGAAGCTGCCGTTCATCCAGATGTCGAAGGGCCGGTCGGTCTTGACGAAGGTTTCGCCGGCCGCCGCCGCTTCCGCCGCATCGCGCGCCGCCTGGATCTGGGTGAGGCTGGTCGAGAAGCCGAGCCGTGCACCCTTGTCCGATGGCGTCACCGCCGTCGTCACCGGATCGGTGCCGGCCGCCGCCCGCCGCCGGTCGAGCAGACCGGGCGTCTGCACCGTCGAGGACAACAGGTTCTGCCGGGTGCGGACGAAGTCGCGCACGAGCCCGTCGATTTCCTCGCCGGCCGCCACGCGATCGAGCGCGATCCTGTAGGTGACGCGGCCGACATTCGACGAGCCGAGCGCGCTCTTCAGGGTGTAGCTCACGACGACGGAACCGGAATAGGCCGGGTTCGGCGAGAACTTGAGGTAATAACCGACCGGGGTGAAGCTGCCTGCAGCCGCAAGTTCGCCTTCGACGATCTCCGCCTTGCCGGCGATCGGCGGCGAGACCGCGGCCACCGCCGCCCCGACGAACGGACCACCGGTGGCACCGGCATTGAGGTAGACGTTGTTCGGTGTCGAGCCGGCGGGAACCTCGACGACGATATCCGGCGCCGTCACCGAGCGTGCCTTCAGTTCCAGCGAATACGCCGCCGAACCACTGGCGCCGCGGCTGTCGACGACGGCGATGGTGAAGGAATAGGTATCCGGTGTGGCGTCCGCCGCCAGCGGTCCGGTCAGTTCGCCGGTGGAGACGTTGAGGACCATGCCCTTCGGCAGGTCGCCGCTCTTGACGCTGTAGATCAGCGCACCGACGCCGCCGGTGGCGGAGATCCGCGACGCATAGGCCTCGCCGACCATCGCATCCGGCAGTGCTCCGGCCGACGGGCTGAAGACGAAATTGCTGGAGAGGACGGCGATCTGATAGCTCGCCTGCCCCGTTGCGCCATTGGCGTCGGTCGCCGTCACCGTGAACTGGAAGTCGCCGTCGCCGGCCGGCCGGCCGGAGATGGTCCCGCTCGCCGCGTCCAGCGCGAGGCCCCCCGGCAGCGCGCCGGATGTCACCGAATAGGTGAACATGCCAACACCACCACTCGCCGAGATCGACGTGTCCGTATAGGCAACGCCGACAGTACCTGCCGAAAGCGCTGTGCCGCTTGCCGGCGTCAGCACGATCGGCGGAGCGCCGACGCTAATCGTATAGCTGGCTGCAGCCGAACCGCTTGTCGCCGCCGTCGCGCTCACCGTGAAGGTCGCCGTACCGAAGAAACCGGCGGCCGTCGGCGTGCCAGTAATCGCGCCGCTCGACGCGTTGAGGCTCAGGCCCGCCGGCAACGACCCGGATGTCACCGCATAGCTGATCGCACCGACGCCGCCGCTTGCCGCGATCGATGCGTCGGAATAGGGCGTACCCACTATGCCGGCCGAAAGCGCCGTGCCGGTTGCCGGCATGATGACGAAGGCCGGGGCCGTGGTGGCAATGGAATAGCTTGCGGAAGCCGACCCGGTGACGGCCGCAGTCGCAGTTATGGTGAAGTTGGCCGTGCCGAGTGCGGCAGCCGCCGGCGTGCCGGTGATCGCACCGCTGGTGGCGTTCAACGTGAGGCCATCGGGAAGCGCGCCCGCTGTGACCGCGTAGGTAATCGTGCCAGCGCCGCCAATCGCCGCGATCGACGTCTCCGAATAGGGCGCACCGACGATACCCGCGGCGAGCGCCGTGCCGGTCGCCGGCGTCAGCACCAGGGAAGGCGCGCCGACCACGATCGAATAACTGGCCGAGGCCGAACCGCTGGTTGCCGCCGTCGCCGTCACTGTGAAGGTCGTCGTGCCGTATCCGGCAGCCGTCGGCGTGCCGGTGATCGCGCCGGTCGTTCCATTGAGCACCAGGCCCGCCGGCAATGTTCCCGATGTTACCGTGTAGCTGAACGCACCAAGACCACCGCTCGCGGCGATCGATGTGTCCGAATAGGACGAGCCGACCATGCCGGCCGAAAGCGTCGCGCCCGTGGCCGGTGCCAATACCACCGGCGGAGCACCCACATTGATCGTGTAACCGGCCGCAGCCGATCCGGCGGTTGCCGCCGTCGCCGTGACCGTGAAGGTCGCGGTACCAAATCCGGCGGCCGTTGGCGTGCCGGAAATCGCACCGGTTGAAGGATCAAGCGTAAGGCCCGCCGGCAGCGACCCGGATGTCACGGCAAAGCTGATCGCGCCGACCCCGCCTGTTGCCGAGATCGACGTGTCCGAATAGGAGGCGCCGACCGTGCCCGTCACCAAAGCTCCGCCAGCGGGGGCGAGCACCACCGCTGGTGCCGCAATCGTGATCGAATAGTTGACCGAAACCGTCCCGTTAATCGCCGCCGTCGCCGTCAGTGTGAAATTCGCCGTTCCGAGTGCCGCAACCGTCGGCGTGCCGCTGACCGCACCGGTCGACGGATCGAGGTTCAAGCCAGCGGGAAGTGCGCCTGACGTCACCGCATAGCTGAGCGCGCCGATACCGCCGCTCGCGGAGATCGAGGTGTCCGAATAGGGCATGCCGACCGTGCCGGCCGTAAGTGCCGAGCCGGCTGGCGGGTTCAGCACCACCGGCGGTGCAGCCACGACTATCGAATAGTTTGCCGACGCGCTGCCGCTGACCGCGGCCGCTGCCGTTACTGTGAAACTCACCTGACCGAGTGCCGCGGCCGTCGGCATGCCGGTGATCGCACCGGTCGATGCGTCGAGGCTCAGCCCGTTCGGAAGTGAACCTGCCGAGATCGCATAGGTGATCGCACCGGCGCCGCCGCCCGCCGAGATCGAGGTGTCTGAATAGGAGGAACCGACGGTTGCCAGCGAGAGCGTCGCGCCGCTTGCCGGCGTCATGATCACGGATGTCGCCCCAACAGTGATCGAATAGCTGGCGGAAGCTGAGCCCGCAGATGCGGCCGTCGCCGTCACCGTGAAGTTGGATGTGCCGAAACCCGCGGCTGTCGGCGTACCGGAAATCGAACCTGTTGCCGGATCGAGGACAAGCCCGGCCGGCACGGAGCCAGAAGTGACCGCATAGCTGATCGCGCCGACGCCGCCGGTCGCGGAAATCGACGTATCCGAATAGGACGAACCGACCAGCCCCGCCGAAAGTACCGTGCCACTCGCCGGCGTCAGTATCACCGGCGGCGGCACCACATTGATCGAGTAGCTTGCGGATGCCGTGCCGGCGGTTGCCGCCGTCGCCGTTACCGTAAATGTCGCCGTCCCCAGTGCCGCGGCACTCGGCGTGCCGGTGATCGCACCGGTTCCGGGATCGATCGCAAGACCGGCGGGAAGCGAACCGGTAGTGACGCTGTACGCGAATAGACCCAAACCACCGCTCGCCGAGATCGATGCACCCGTCGGGCTTCAGCGTTTCCACCCGGT
>NZ_JAEPRP010000153.1:0-18152 GCF_016652895.1 Ensifer sp. SSB1 | reverse complement strand
TCCGACGACCCGAAGACGAAGACGAGCGCCATGACGCCGAACATCAGAAGCGTATTGACGTTCGGCAGGTAGATCTGCCCGGTGTGGGTTTCAGACGTATGGAAGATCGCCATGCGCGGCAGGAAGCCGAGGTGGATCGCCTGTCGCGTCAGTGAGAAAGCCCCGGTTATCACCGCCTGGCTGGCAATGATGGTGGCCGCAGTCGCCAGGATGACGACCGGCAGCAGCGCCCATTTCGGGAACATCAGGAAGAATGGGTCGGACATGGCTTCCGGGTTCTTCAACACGAAGGCACCCTGGCCGAGATAGTTGAGGGTCAGCGCCGGAAAGACGATCAGAAACCAGGCCCATTGGATCGGGCGGCGCCCGAAATGCCCGAGGTCGGCGTAGAGCGCTTCAGCCCCCGTCACCGTCAGGAACACGGCGCCGAGCACGATGATGCCGACATAACCTTCGCTGAGCATGAAGCTCACGGCATACAGGGGATTGAACGCCTTGAAGATCGAGAAGTCGTCGGAGATGTGGACGAGACCGATGCCGCCCATCACCAGGAACCAGACAAGCGTGATCGGACCGAAGAAATTCGAGACCGCCGCCGTTCCCTTCGACTGCACCGCAAAGAGCATGAGCAGGATCACCACGGCGATCGGCACCACATATTCCGATAGCGCCGGCGTCACCAGCTTCAGACCTTCGACGGCCGAAAGAACGGAAAGGGCCGGAGTAATCATCGCGTCGCCGATGAAGAGCGCAGCACCTGCAATCCCCATGAAAAAGAGGATCGACGCGTGCCCGTTGGCCGACTTCATCAGAAGGGCGAGCAGCGACAGCGTACCACCCTCCCCCTGGTTGTCGGCGCGCAGCAGGAACAAAACGTACTTGATCGTGACGATGATCGTCAGCGTCCAGATCATCAGCGAGATCAGGCCGATGATTTCCGCGTCGGTCACGCCGTCATGGGAGACCGGGCGCAACGCTTCACGAAAGGCATAGAGCGGGCTGGTTCCGATATCGCCATAGACGACACCGATCGAACCGAGCCCGAGGACCAGCAGACGGCGCAGGTCCTTCGGCTCCTGGGTGGAAGGGGCATGCGATTGGGTCATGCAAACCTACTGGCGTTCAAAGCCAGCCTTTCCAGCGGAAAAAGAAAAAGGGGATGACAGCCGAAATCACCATAGCCGCAAGCGCCCAGGGATAACCGAAGTACCATTCCAGTTCGGGCATGACGCGGAAGTTCATGCCATAGACGGAGGCGATCAGGGTCGGCGGCAACAGGACGACCGACGCGATCGAGAAAATCTTGATGATGGCGTTCTGCTCGACGTTGATCAGGCCCAGCGACGCATCGAGCAGGAAGGTGATGTTGCCGGAAATGAAACTCGCATGTTCGGACAAGGACTGGATATCGCGCGAGATCGAGCGGCAGAGTTCGCGCGTTTCCTTGTCTTCCTGCACAACGGGAACGGTATAGACGAAGGTCAGCAGGCGAGACAGCGATGCAAGACTGTCCCGCGTCTTGGCGACCAGGCGGTGGTGACCGGCGACGTCGCGCAGTCGCGCTTCGAGATAGTGCGGCGGCCGGCGCTTGCCTGCCGCCTTGTCGCTGAAGACGTCAATCGACAGATCGTCAATCTTCGTGACCGCCTGCTCGAGAATTTCGGCGGTCCGGTCGGCGATCGTTTCCAGCAGCCGGGTGAGCACAACCGCACCGTCGCGGCAACCGCCCGGGAAGCGATGCATGGACGTCCTGAAAAGCGTGAAGGACCGGGGCTCGGCATAGCGAATGGTCACGAGCCGGCCGCCGGAGAGGATGAAGCCGACATCTGTCAGGCCAGGCATTTCCGTATCCGAACGGAATACCAACGACGCCGTCATGAACACGGCATTCTCTTCGACATAGAGGCGGCTCGAAGGTTCAATGTCCTTCAGATCGTCGCGGGTCGGGATGGAAATGCCGAGAAGCTTCTCCATCATCAGGTCTTCCGCCTTGGTGGGCTCGACCAGATCCAGCCAGATAACATCGCGACGCAGGTTTTCGGGCGGTTCGGCCGGCGTCAGAACGACGGCAGTCCCATCGGCGCAATAGCCGGTGATCATGCGACCGTCCTCGTCAAACGAAGCCTGCTGCGCCGTGCGTCTGCCAAGTCGCGCAAAGACCGCTGTGAAACGTGAAGCTGCTGCATAACTTTGCCCTTAAATCGATCGCGACTTAAGGAACGATGCCATGTGCCGGACAGCGAAGGCGAAAGGTCGTGCGCCACAAAATACCCACAATAGAGATCCATCGGATCGAACGTTCCGCCAGTCAGGACAAAGTCTACAACTCAGTCATCGCGGGAGGCCAAAATCTCCGGCGAGAGGGCGTCAAGTTGGGCACCTTCGCAAGTGCGGCAAGGCATATGGCGCAACGCAAACGCAAAATCAATGCCCCCTTGCAATCCAGCGCGCGGGCGGGTGCCGCCATGCCGGCTCCACCCTACCGCATGTTTGCTTAAAGCAAAATCGAATCAAGGGCAAAACGATTCGGTGCCCCCGCATCGCGTCATGCCTGACGCGCAAATTCGCCGTAGCACCTTGAGCCCGCTCGGAAAGAATTAGCCCCGGAGACGATCATTCGAAGACGATAGTCGGCGCGGCGCGGCTCTTGTCCTGCTGCGTGGCCGATACCTGTTCCCAGACCTTTGTCGCGATATCGCGATAGACACGTGCGACCTCGCCGGTCGGGTCGGATGCAACCAGCGGCGTGCCGGCGTCCGACGTCTCGCGAATACCCATGGTCAGCGGCACTTCGCCGAGGAACGGAACACCGATGCGCTCGGCCTCCTTGCGGGCACCGCCGTGGCCAAAGATATCGTAGCGTTTGCCGGTGTCGGGCGCGACGAAGTAGCTCATGTTCTCGACGATGCCGAGAACCGGGACCTCCACCTTGCGGAACATGGCAAGGCCCTTGCGAGCATCGATCAGCGCCAGATCCTGCGGCGTCGAGACGATGACGGCACCGGCAAGCGGCACCTGCTGTGCCATGGTGAGTTGGGCGTCACCGGTACCGGGCGGCATGTCGACCACCAGAACGTCGAGATCGCCCCAGGCGACTTCGCGCAGCATCTGCAGCAAGGCGGACTGGATCATCGGTCCGCGCCAGATCATCGCCACTTCTTCATCGACGAGGAAGCCCATGGACATGACCTTGAGGCCGTAATTTTCCATCGGGCGGATGAGGCGCCCTTCGATCTGTTGCGGCCGTCCGGAAATCTTCAGAAGGCGCGGCATGGAGGGGCCGTAAATATCGGCATCGAGCAGGCCGACCTTCAGGCCGTTGGCCTTCAGCGCCAGAGCCAGATTGACCGAGGTCGTCGACTTGCCGACGCCGCCCTTGCCGGAGGCGACGGCGATGATGGCACCGACACCCGGAATCCCGGCCTTGGTGGGCGGTCCACCGGCGGGACGCGGTGCATGGGAATGGCCGGCATGCGGCGCAGCCGACGGCTGCGGACGCTGCACCGGGGCGCCTGCAGGCGCCGCCTTGCGGTCAGCGGTCAGCGCAACCATGGCGGCCGTGATGCCAGGGATATCCCGCACCACGCGCTCGGCTGCGGCCCGCATCGGTTCCAGCTCCTTGGCGCGGTCCGCCGGCACCGTAATCGAGAAATACGCCTTGCCATCGGAGATGAAGACGTCAGACACGAGCCCGAGATCGACGATGTTGCCTTCCATGCCCGGGCCACGCACCGTACGCAGCTTCTCAAGGACCACTTCTTTCGTGACTTCCGGCATCGCGCCCTCTCATTCTTTTGTTATCCCTTAGATAGTCGAGGCGGGGCGCTTCGCCAATGCGACATATCGGAAAAAGGAAGGGCCACCACCCGCTTCGGTGTCCGTACATCCGGGATCACCGTGAAGCGGGCAGTGGCCCTCTTGGTCGCGACCTTCGTGGGCGCTGTCCTTATTTTAGTCCCCTCTGGACATGCCATTTGAAATGCAGGATGCGTGCCAGATTCAATCCCTGGAAAAATATTACTTAATTTCAAATAGATAGGACATTTCCGGGTGCAGGATTGCGCGAGGGCATCTGCCCAGTTTCTGAGCAGCCGTCTGCAAATCGTCCAATCATGGAGCAAATCGGCGGCGGCAGCGGCAATTTCGGTGCGGAGGGAGCGCGGGCGCGACTAGCTCCGCAGGCTTCGCAGTCGCAGCGCAGACAAGAGCGCGTGCAGAAAAGAGGTACGGCACATCGAGGCCGCGAGGGCTAACTGATGTAGCCCTTCTTCATTGCCTTTACGACCGCCTGCGTGCGGTTCACGGCGTCGAGCTTCTTGGTCACGTGGTTGAGGTAGTGGTTGACCGTGTGTTCGGAGAGCCCGAGGATGCCGGCAATTTCGGCACTGGT
Source organism: Ensifer sp. SSB1 (assembly GCF_016652895.1). Classification (NCBI taxonomy): domain Bacteria; kingdom Pseudomonadati; phylum Pseudomonadota; class Alphaproteobacteria; order Hyphomicrobiales; family Rhizobiaceae; genus Ensifer; species Ensifer sp. SSB1. Next base: position 13,762 of record NZ_JAEPRP010000153.1, on the reverse strand, counting down.
CTTTCCGGCCGCCGTCCAGCTCAGGCACTGGATCTCGCGCTCCGAAAGCGTTGCGCCACTGCTCTTCCATACCGAACCGATTTCGGCGAGCCGATTGTAGACATGGATCGCGATCATCTGCAGTTCCATGGTCACCGTCATCGGCAATTCGACCAGCGGGCCCATGAGGATGACCGCGCCGCGGCCGCCCTCGGCATCATGAACGGGGAAATAGCTCGCCTGGAAGATACCGTTTTCGCGCAGCATCGCGATGTATTCTGCGGCCGTGTCCGGTTTGCCGCCCTCATCTTCCCAGGCTTCGAGCGTCACCTGGAATGGTGTCGTCGTCTCGCGCAGGCGGCGCACGCCGGTACTGAAGCGCAGCATCGACAGGCTGTCATACTTGTTCAGCAGTTCGGCCGGCATGTTGGAGATGACGGTGCTCGCGGCCAGGCGCTCCACGTCGATCGAAGGGATCGAGCAGATCAGAAAGGTCTTGAAACCGAAGACCTGCGTCATCCGCCGCATATAGCGGATGATATCGAACTGGGTCTCAAGCTTTGCGATCTCGGACGCGAAATCGCCGCCCCGGGGCAGATCTGCGTCAGTCATCCCGGCCGTCATCGTATCCTGCATTCGCGCGTTCCATGGCATTCATCAAGTATCAAATAGACCGAGCGGCCTGCCAATGCCAACAGATGATCGAGATTCCCGGCCCACTCGGCCCAAAAGTCTGTGTATTTCCTTCGCGAAGCACAGGCAGGGCTGCCCTCTTCAGGCGCGGCCGGCACCGGTCATCAATTGATGAGGCCGGCGCGCACGGCCTTGGCGACCGTCTGGACCCGGTTGACAGAGTCCAGCTTCCGTGTAGCGCGGTTGAGGTAGTGGTTGACCGTATACTCGGACAACGTGAGGATTTTCGCCATCTCGCTGGTGGTCTTGCCGGCAGCCGCCCAACGCAGGCACTCCACTTCGCGGCGCGAAAGGCTGCCCGCCCCACGCCGATCACGTTCGCGGACTTCCATGTACTTGCTGTAAAGCAGCCCGGCCCACAGATTGAGTTCCTGCAGTTCGTCGTTGGAGACGACCGGGCGATCGCCGCCGAAGGCGATGGCTGCACGGTGGCCGCTTGCGTCATGCACCGGCAGATACAGGCCGCGTGGCATGTTTGCCTGCTCGAAGACACAAATGGCCGCATCGCCCTTGCCGTCCGCCCGGCGACGCGCCAGCTGATGCGCATCATAGGTGAAGGGAATGGTGCTGCGGCGCAGGCGCTGGATCACTGGACTGCCATTGATCAGGCCGGCGCTGTCATACCCCTGCAGGAACGCGGTCGGGTAATTGGTCACGAGCGCGTTGGCCGACAGGCTATTGCAACCCGTGTCCGGAACAGCAAGCACCAGAAAGCCGCGGAAACCGTAAGCATCCGCCACCTGGGCGATTACTCGTCGAAAGTCTTCCTCACAACAGATCGGCGCCCTGATGCTCCGCCCATCAGGAAGCGTCAACGACGACAAATTCGCACTGAAATCGATCATCTTCCGCCCTTCTCCACATCCGGCACCGCAGAAGGGCCGGCCGCTGACGCCGCATGAAGATTACGCCAAAAATTCTGCAAATACCAAAACCAAACCAGACTAAGACCATCCACGAACCTGAGTCTGATATATTAAAAACTATCGAGCTTGACGCTTCACGTCCAGTAGATTTTTCTTATTTTCCGTAAAGTGAATTCAAGGTCCACCGCGCCCGGGGCCGAGCCGGATCGCGGCCTCCTCGGCGATCGCCCGAGCCGCCTCACGCACAGGCGCTGCCCAGGCCACCAATTGCTCCATGCTGACCCTGTAGGCCGGCCCCGTCACCGAGATTCCGGCCGCAATCTCGCTACCGGGGATAGCAATGGGTGCAGCCACGCAACGGATCTCCGCTTCGTGCTCTTCGCGATCGAAGGCATGGCCGTCGCGCCTGATCTCTTCGACTTCCGCGCGCAGGGTGGTCGCCGAACGATGCGTGTGCCGGGTGAATGGGTGAAACTCGGTTCTGGCCAGCACATGCTCCAGCTCCGGCGGCGCAAGCAGCGACAACGCTGCCTTGCCGATGCCGGTGCAATAGGCCGGCGACGCCTTGCCGATCTGCGAGCTCATGCGCACCGTCTGGCGGCTCTCGACCTTGTCGACATAGACGATCTCCGTTTCGCGCAGGATACCGAGATGCACGGTCTCACCGGTCAATTCGTGCAGACGCTGCAGGTGCGGTTCAGCAACGTCACGAAAGCGATTGGCAGACCAGGAGCGATAGGCAAGCGTCAGCAGCCGAAGGCCGGGCTCGTAGGAAAGATCGCGACGTTGGATCAACAAGCCCTCTTCGACAAGGTGGCTAAGCAGGCGATGCAACGTGCCCCGCGGTTGACCGGACCGGGCAAGAATATCTGTAAAGCGCTGCGGTCCATCTGCGGTGACCACGGCTTCCAACACGGCGATTGCCTTGCCGAGCGTGCCCGTGCCGGCCTCGCCGCGCCCCTCGTCCGTCGCTATCATCTCGCTCGTCATCGCCGTTCGCTTGTCTTCAAGTGGCTTTCGCCGTCGCGCCTGATCTTGACAAGATAGCCGCTTCGACCCGATAATTCCACATATTAAAATCAAGTTCCAAATAATGGAACAGGCTACATCCTGAAACGGCTTTCACGAGGGAATGCGGGACATGCCGGCGCCCAAGGTACAATTTCACGATCTCACCGGCCGCGGCGTGCTGATTACAGGCGGCGGCTCGGGGATCGGCGCCGCCCTGGTCGAAGGCTTCGTGCGCCAGGGCGCGCGGGTCGCCTTCGTCGATATCGACGAGCGGGCGGGCGCCGATCTCTGCGAGCGGCTTGACGATCAAACCGGCTACAAGCCGCATTTCATTCCCGGCGACCTGCGCGACATCGATGTGGTGCGGAACGCTGCGGAAACGGCGGCCGCAGCGCTCGGTGCGATCCATGTGCTTGTCAACAATGCGGCGCGCGACGATCGCCAGGCATTGGAGGTCGTGAGCGAAGAAACCTGGGACGAGAGCCAGGCAGTCAATCTCAGACACCTGTTCTTCATGAGCCAGGCGGTCGCGCCGCACATGCGGCAAGCGGGCGGCGGCTCGATTATCAATTTCTCCTCGATCGCCTTCCTGCTGAACATGGGCGAGATCCCGGCCTATGCCACGGCGAAGGCCGGTATCGTCGGCCTGACCAAGTCGCTCGCCGGCAGGCTCGGTCCCGACAATATCCGCGTCAACGCGATCCTGCCCGGCATGATCGTCACCGAACGGCAGAAACGGCTCTGGCTCAGCGACGATGCAATCGCCAAGATGCAGGAAAGGCAGTGCCTGAAACGCAGCCTGACTGCCGACGATCTCGTCGGGCCCTGCCTTTACCTCGCGTCGGACTGCTCCGCAGGCATGACCGCGCAAACAATGATCATCGATGGAGGCGCACTTTGATGACGGCAGCCTATTATGCCGCAGTGGACTGGGGAACGACGAGCTTTCGGCTGTGGATCATCGGCGAGGACGGCTCCGTGCTTGCCGAACGCCGCAGCGGCGAAGGCATGACGACCGCCAGCAAAACCGGTTTTCATACGATCCTGGAAAAGCACCTCGACGCCGTCGACGCGCCCAGCCATCTGCCGGCGATCATCTGTGGCATGGCCGGCGCCAAGCAAGGCTGGGTCGAGGCCGGTTATCTCGATACCCCGGCGGCACTCGCGGCCATCGCCTCTCATGCCGTGGCCGTCCCGGACCTCGACCGTGACATTCGCATCCTGCCGGGTCTCGCACAGCGCGACCGGCGGCACCCGGACGTGATGCGCGGCGAAGAAACGCAACTGCTCGGCGCCGCCGGGGAACTTGGCCGCGGCCGGCACCTCGTCTGCATGCCGGGAACGCACAGCAAGTGGGTTCGCCTCGAAGACGGTGCCGTCAGTGGCTTCTCCACCTTCATGACCGGCGAACTGTTCGACGTGATCTCGAAGCATTCGATCCTCAGCCACTCGATCGCCGACGCACATGCGTTTTCCGGCGAACATCCCGCCTTTGCGGCGGCAGTGGCCGAGGCACGCACCAATCCCGCCTTGGGGACCAGCCTGCTCTTCGGCGCGCGCGCCGGGCAATTGCTGCACGGCGCCAGTGCGACCGACGCCAAGGCGTTGCTCTCGGGCACCTTGATCGGCCTTGAGATCGCCGGCGCGCTGGCTTCGGCCAAGACGATCGACAGCATCTGCCTCGTCGCCTCCGGTTCCCTCGGCACGCTTTATCAAGCCGCGCTCGCAAGCCTCGATTGCCCGCTTCAGGTCGTCGATGCCGACACGGCGGTCCGCGCCGGCCTCTCGACCGCCGCCCAGGCGATCTGGCCCCTCTGAACGAAAGACAAGCACATGACCCGCATTCCCTTTCCGTCGATGAAATATCCGCTGATCGCGATCCTGCGTGGCCTCAAGCCCGAGGAGGCCGAAGGCGTCGTCGGCGCGCTGATCGAAACTGGTTTCACCGCGATCGAGATCCCGCTGAACTCTCCCGATCCGTTCCGCTCGATCGAGACCGCCGTGAAGATAGCGCCCGAGGGCTGCCTGATCGGCGCCGGCACGGTGCTGACGACGGCGCAGGTGGAGCAGCTGGCCGATGTCGGCGGTCGCTTGATGGTGAGCCCGAATGTCGAACCGGCGGTCATCTCGCTCGCAGCACAGAAGGGCATGGTCACCATGCCGGGCGTGCTCACGCCGACCGAGGCGCTTTCGGCCGCGGCAGCCGGCGCCACCGGCCTCAAGTTCTTCCCGGCAAGCGTGCTCGGACCATCGGGCATCACCGCGATCCGCGCGATCCTGCCGCCAGAGCTTGAGATCGCTGCCGTCGGCGGTGTTTCGGACGCGAACTTCGGCGACTACGCCCAGGCCGGCATCCGCAGCTTCGGTCTCGGCTCGAGCCTCTACAAGCCCGGCATGCGCGCCGCCGAAGTCCGCGAACGCGCCGTCGCAACCATCAAGGCCTATGACGCCGTCTACGGAGCACGCTGATGAGCGATACCACTCCTTTTTCCGGCAGCATCCTTTGCGAAGCGACGTCGATCCTCGGCGAAGGCCCGACCTACGACCCGGCCACCGGCACTGCCTGGTGGTTCAATATCAAGGGCCAGGAACTGCACGAACTGCATCTTGAGACCGGCCGCAAGACCGTGCACGCCCTGCCCTTCCTCGGCAGCGTGCTCGCCGTCATCGATCCGGCCCGGCAACTGATCGCTTCCGACCAGGGCCTCTTTGTCAGGGATACGAAGACGGGTGCCTTCAGCCTGCTCACCGCGCTCGAGGACAAGCCCGTCAATCGTTCGAACGACGGCCGTGTCCATGCCTCCGGTTCGCTGTGGATCGGCACCATGGGCCGCAGCGCCGAAAAGGGCTCCGGCGCAATCTACCACGTCGCCGGCACCAAGGTGACGAAGCTCTATGACAGCGTCACCATTCCGAACAGCATCTGCTTCTCGCCGGATGGAACCATCGCCTATTTCGTCGATACCGACATCAACCACCTGATGCGCGTCGAAATCGATGCCGAGACGGGCCTGCCGACGGGCGAACCCACTCTGCTCGTCGACGGCAGCGGCGAAGCCGGCGGCATCGACGGCTCGGTGTGCGATGCCGACGGCCTAATCTGGAACGCCCGCTGGGGCAGCGGTACGGTCGATGTCTACCGGCCTGACGGTGCGCGCATCGCGCGTTACGGAGTGCCGACGGGCCAGCCGAGCTGCACCGCCTTCATCGGACCGAAGGCCGACCGCATGCTGGTGACATCGGCCTGGCAGGACATGGACGAAGCAACGCGTGCGGCCGATCCGCATGCCGGCAAGACCTTCGATCTCGGGATCAGCGTCAAGGGCCGGTTTGAACCGTCTTTCCGTCTCTGAGCGGAAACGGCTTGGCGAAGCGTCAATAAAAAGTCATACAATTCAGCCACGCGTTTCATCGCATGGTGAGGAGGAAGCTCGCATGAGCGACAAGAAGAAAGAACTGCGCAGCCGTCACTGGTACGGCGGCACCGACAAGGATGGGTTTATCCATCGCTCCTGGATGAAGAACCAGGGATTTCCAGACCACGTTTTCGACGGTCGCCCGATCATCGGTATCTGCAACACCTGGTCCGAACTGACGCCCTGCAACAGCCACCTTCGCATTCTGGCAGAGGGAGTGAAGCGTGGCGTCTGGGAGGCCGGCGGCTTTCCGGTCGAGTTCCCGGTGTCCTCGCTCGGTGAGACGCAGATGCGTCCGACCGCGATGCTGTTCCGCAATCTGCTCGCCATGGACGTCGAAGAGGCGATCCGCGCCTATGGCATCGACGGCGTGGTGCTGCTCGGTGGCTGCGACAAGACCACACCCGGCCAGTTGATGGGCGCTGCTTCCGTCGACCTGCCGACGATCGTCGTCTCCTCCGGCCCGATGCTGAATGGCAAGTGGAAGGGCAAGGACATCGGCTCCGGCACGGATGTCTGGAAGTTCTCCGAAGCCGTACGCGCCGGCGATATGAGCATGCAGGAATTCATGGCGGCCGAAAGCGGCATGTCGCGCTCGCCGGGCGTCTGCATGACCATGGGCACCGCCACCACCATGGCGTCGATCGTCGAGGCCATGGGCCTGTCGCTGCCGACCAATGCGGCCCTGCCCGCCGTCGACGCACGCCGCATGGCGCTGTCGCACATGACCGGCAAGCGCATCGTCGAGATGGTGCATGAAGACCTGCGCCTGTCGAAGGTGCTGACCAAGAAGAATTTCGAGAACGGCATCATTGCCAACGCCGCCGTCGGCGGCTCGACCAATGCCGTCGTTCACATGCTGGCGATCGCCGGCCGCGCCGGTGTCGATCTCTGTCTCGAGGATTTCGACCGCGTCGGCGGCCAGGTGCCGTGCATCGTCAACTGCATGCCGTCCGGCAAGTATCTGATCGAAGATCTCGCCTATGCCGGCGGCCTGCCGGCGGTGATGAACCGCATCCAGCACCTGCTGCATGCCGACGCGCCGACGGTCTTCGGCGTGCCGATCAGCAAATACTGGGAAGATGCCGAGGTCTATAACGACGACGTCATCCGCCCGCTCGACAATCCTCTGCGGGCCGCCGCCGGCATTCGCGTGCTCAAGGGCAACCTTGCCCCGAACGGTGCCGTCATCAAGCCGTCGGCCGCAAGCGAGCATCTTCTGGTTCACGAAGGCCCGGCCTATGTCTTCGAGACGATCGAGGAACTGAAGGCGAAAATCGACGATCCCGACCTGCCGGTGACGGAGGACACCATTCTGGTTCTCAAGGGCTGCGGACCGAAGGGCTATCCGGGCATGGCCGAGGTCGGCAACATGCCAATCCCACGGCGCCTCGTCGAGAAGGGCGTGCGCGATATGGTGCGCGTTTCCGACGCCCGCATGTCCGGCACCGCCTTCGGCACCGTGGTCCTGCATGTCAGCCCGGAATCGAATGCCGGCGGGCCGCTCGCCATCGTCAAGACCGGCGACCGCATCCGCCTCGACGCGATGAAGGGCGAGCTCAACCTGATGATCAGCGAGGAAGAGTTTGCGACGCGCATGGCCGCCTGGCAGGCGCCGCCGCAGAAATGGACCCGCGGCTATTACAAGCTTTACCAGGACACGGTGCTGCAAGCCGACAAGGGTGCGGACCTGGATTTCCTCGTCGGCGGCAGCGGCAGCGAGGTCCTGCGCGAAAGCCACTGACGACCATTCGTCACAGCGGCAAGTCGAACTGTTCAGATACCCCGCCACTCCGGCGGGGTATTTTTATCCGCCAAGCGGATACGAGTTGAAGCGGCGTGCGGCAGCAGATGCGGTGACGGGCGAACGCAGACGCGACCAGGCCTGAAAGCCGTAGATCGCAAGCCCCAGGGCAATGAAGAACTCCTTGTATTCGGTCGGATCCCAGAGCCGCACGAGCAGCGAAGCCTGCAGGATGAACAGTTCCTGGATAGCGACGATCAGAACGGCGCCGACCGTCAGCACGATGAACTCGCGCCACTGTCCTGCCCTCAATGCGATGTCTGCAATTACCAGCAGCATGATGACGGTCATCATCACCATCATCTGCGTCGGCAGCATGCTCCAGTTGTCGCTGTTGAACGCGGCCATGGGCGCGCTTGCCACCAGCACCAGAACGCTCGGGGCGAAGGCATCGAGGCGGCCAAGGCTTACGCCCTTGCGAAGATAGAGCCAAATGAAGGGGGCAAGCGTCAGAAGCATAAAGCTGCCGGTATAATAAAGTAGTTCCGAGAAGCCTGTTGCGATGTTGTGCAGGTTCAATTCCTGCTGCTTGTTGACGGCCAACAGCCCTTCGGGCGTGACGATGCCGAAGACGCGCTGCATCCAGGATATCTCCTCCATGCCAATCACGAAGAAGCCGGCGCTAAGAACCGCCGCAGCGCCGGCGGCGACCCATGCGAGGCGCTCTGCCCCGGCAAGGGCTGCACGAAACTGCCCGATGGCTGCCATCGCAAGGAACCCGCAGGCGGCAAAGATCAGGAGGGCAGACGACCACTCGACCAGGCCGTCCTCACGCGCCAGGACACTGAAGACGGTCGGGTCGAAAACGAAGACCAAGGCCACGAACGTCGCAAACACCCATGTCGCCACGCAGATCCACAGCTCGCGACGAGAGGCAAGCCGAAGCACCGGCCCTCCAAGCCTGGAGACATCGCGGGTGAAACCCTGAACTGCGGCGAGCGACAGGCTGAGGGCGACCCAGCCATGCCAGAGATTATAGGGTTGGACCTGAGGCACACGTTCGGAGAAGTAGCGCGCGCCGAAAAGGTTGCGCTCGATCGAAACGAGAGCGGCCATGGCCAGCACTGACAGAAGGGAAACGGAGAGAAAGCGTCGCGGCAGAAACATGGCGGGTGTCGTCCAGGATGACAGGACGACGCAGCTCCGCTGCTCTATATCCTGTGTCACTTCAAGTATCTGCAAGAACAATCAAGAATCCGTCAACGAATAGAAGCTAATTATAAATCTCTAAAATACATGGACGCAGAATATAGAAATAATTCCCCTGAAAAATGGCAGGTAACCTCTCGCGCAATTCCAAAGAACATGGGGGAAGAACGCAAGCGCAGCCTTATCCATTGAGATTTTGACTGCTTTTTTCCGGAACTGTTTCGGCGCTTGGGCGTTGACGTCATATCACCGGTGCGGTGGATCTGGCGACGGCAGCCAGGCCCGTACCTTGATCGGAAACGTCAAGGAAAGGCAGTTTGACATGACTAAGAAATTCGTAACAACCGTCGCGGCTGGCGCGCTTTTCGCGGGTCTTGCTGTCGCCCCGGTCGCTTATTCGCAGGATACGACGCAGCCGCAGCCCGATCAGACGCAGACCATGCAGCCGGCACAGCCGGCCCCGGGCACCGCAGCTCCGACGAACGAGGCTCAGACCACGACGCCACCGGCGGCTGGCGAAGCCACTACTGATGTCGCCCAGTCGGACGCCACCTATCTGACCGAGCAGACAAGCGATCAGATCGCTGCCAGCACCTATATCGGCCAGACCGTTTACAATGCCGGTGACGAAAGCATTGGCGAGATCAACGACCTGATCATGAAGAAGGATGGCGGCGTTGAAGCGGCCGTGATCGGTGTCGGTGGTTTCCTGGGCCTCGGCGAAAAGGACGTCGCAGTTCCGTTCGATCGCATTGCGATCGCCGAACAGCCCAACACGGACAAGCTGAAGCTGACGACGACGGAAACCGCCGACACGCTGAAGGCGGCTCCGGAATTCAAGACCAAGTCGCAGAAGATTGCCGAGCAGAACGCCAACCAGCCGGTTGACACCTCGACGACCTCCTCGACCAGCACGGCACCGGCTCAGCCGCAGCAGTAGTCAGTATCAGGCTGTTTCAGTGCGCCTAAGGAGGGCGGCGGTATCCAGCGCCGCTCTTTCCCTGTTCAAAAAGGTCCCTGTTCAAAAGAGATTGCTCGGGCGAACACTCCACAACGAAGGGCACCATAGATGCCGGCATGGGTGTTGCGAGCGGCCCAGCATACCGGTTTCGTCAGTACCAGGCATCCGCCATGCTCTCCTTGCGGCGCGTGACATAATCGATCAGCGCCTCGTCGAGCGCCACATCCAGCGGCGGCGCCTCGTATTCGGCAAGCGTCTTCTTCCAGGCACGGTTGGCGCGCGTTGCCATATCCGTCTCACCCTCTTCGACCCACTTTTCGAACGGTTCGTTGTCGGAGAGCGCCGAATCCCAGAAGGCTGCCTGGTAGTTGCGCATGGTGTGATCGCAGCCGAGGAAGTGGCTGCCGGGACCTACCTGCAGGAAGGCGTCCATTGCCAGCGTGTTGTCGTCGACGACGACGCCGGCGAGATAGGAATGCAGCGCGCCGCAGAAGTCCGTGTCCATGACGAACTTCTCGTAGGACATGGCCAGCAGTCCATCGACGAAGCCGGCCGAGTGCAGGATGAAGTTGGCGCCGCAATGCACCGCCGAAAGCATCGACATGGCGCCTTCCTGCATCGCCTGCGCATCCGGCAGCTTCGAATTGGAGAAATTGCCGGCACAGCGCAGCGGCAGGCCGAGCCGGCGCGCAAGCTGGCCGACGACCATGCTGCCGATAGCAGGTTCCGGTGTGCCGAAGGTCGGTGATCCCGAGCGCAGCGACATGGACGACAGGAAATTACCGAAGATCACCGGCGCGCCTTTGCGTTCAAGCTGGGTCAGTGCACAGCCGGCAAGCGTCTCGGCGTAGGACTGGGCGATGGCGCCGGCATTGGTGACCGGCCCCATGGCGCCGCCCAGAATGAAGGGCACGATGACCGCCGCCTGGTTTGCCCGCGCATAGGCGCGCAACGACTTCGTCATCGTTCCGTCCCAGACCAGCGGCGAGTTGACGTTGACGTTGCCGAGGATGACGCAGTTGCTGTCGACGAAATCGCGGCCGAAAAGAATGCGCGCCATCTCGATCGAATCTTCGGCGCGATCTTCCGCCGTGATCGAGCCCATGAAGGCACGGTCGGAATATTTGATATGGCTGTAAACCATGTCGAGATGGCGCTTGTTGACCGGCACGTCGACCGGCTCGCAGATCGTTCCGCCGGAATGGTGCAGCCACTGGCTCGACTGCGCCAGCTTGATCAGGTTGCGGAAGTCCTCGATCGTCCCGTAGCGCCGGCCCTTGTCGAGATCCATGACGAAGGGGGATCCATAAGCCGGCGAGAAGACGACGTTTTTGCCGCCGATCTCGACGTTGCGGGCGGGATTGCGGGCGTGCTGGGTGAACTGCTTTGGCGCCGAGCCGACGATTTCCTTGAGCATGCCGGGCTCGAAGGTCACGCGCACGCCGTCGATACTGGCACCGGCCCGCTTCCAATGGGCAAGCGCCTCAGGATCGTCGCGGAACTCGATGCCGACCTCCGCAAGAATACGATCGGCGACCGCCTCGATCCGCAGCAGGCTTTCTTCGCCGAGAATGTCGTAGGTCGGGATGTTTCTGATGATGTAGGGAACGCCGAGGCTCCGGCCTGCGCCTTCGCGCCGTTGCGACCTTGACCCCCGCGTCCGTCTCGGTGCCGCCTCGCCTGCTGCCAGTGCCGTATCCATTCACGCATCCTCCCATCACCTGAGATGATGCTATTGGCGAAAAATTCCGTTGTAACGCTGGAAAAATTCGAGCCATGCGATAAGCATGACTTATGGAAAACCTACGCCGCCTGCTTCCCTCCGCCGCAAGCCTCATCGTTTTCGAGGCGGCCGGCCGCCATCAGAATTTCACGCGCGCTGCAAACGAGCTCGGCATGACCCAGGCTGCAGTCTCCTACGCCATCCGCGGCCTGGAAGAACAGTTGGGCGTGCCGCTCTTCCACCGCGTGCATCGGGCGGTCGAACTGACGGAGGCGGGCGAGAAATTTCATGCGGATGTGTCCGTCGGCCTGTCGCGGATCCAGAAATCGGCCGAGGATATCCGCGCCAAGGGCCGCGAAACCAACGTGACGCTTGCGGCCTCGACCGCCTTTGCTTCGATGTGGATGCTGCCACGGCTCAACCGCATGCGCGAGGACCTGCCGGAGATCGATCTGCGCATCCAGACGGCCGTGCGCGATCTCGATCTCGAGGAGGAGCCGATTCCGCTCGGCATTCGCGGCGGCGACCCCAGCCACTGGCCACGCTATCACGCTGCCCTGCTTGCCGAGGAGGTGGTCAATGCCGTCGCGACGCCCGCCTATATCGAGGAGCACGGACTGCCGAAGACCGCGGCCGATCTGCAGCGCCACAATCTCATCCACCTCGAGGAGCCGGTGCGACGCGCCTGCGACTGGACCGAGTGGTTTGCGAGCGCCGGCCTCACCTATCCGAAGCAGGCCCGCCGCCTGACCATCAACGATTACGTCCTGGTGATCCAGGCGGTGCTTGCGGGCGAAGGCGTGGCGCTCGGCTGGGAACACCTGATCAACCCGCAGATCCGCTCCGGCGCCCTGATGCCGGTCGCCGGGCACGTGCTCAAGACCGGCCTTGCCTTCTATGTCGTCTGGCCACGGTCGCGCGAGCTCAACGCCCAGGCCAAAAGGGTTCGCGACTGGCTGCTGGAAGAAGGGCGGCGGGACCGCGTGGCGCTGTCGGCGTCCGGTGAATAGACCGGCTCAGGCCTGGGCCGAGACGTCGCGATAGCGATCGGAAAGATAGCGCATCGTCGCCACGGCATCAGCCGGCTTTCCGTAGAAATAGCCTTGCCCGAGGCCGCAGCCGAGGGCCTTCAGCTTCAAGGCCTCGGAGAAATCCTCGATGCCTTCGGCGACGACCTCCAGTTCGAGACCCTCGCACATCGAGACGATCGCCTTGATGATGTGCTCGGAAGCACGGTCGGCCGAAATGCGCGATACGAAGGCGCGATCGATCTTGACCTTGTCGAAGGAGAAATCGCGCAGCCGCCCCAGGCTCGACTGCCCGGTGCCGAAGTCGTCGAGTGAAACGCGGACACCTGCGGCGCGCAGTTCCGAAACGATCTTCTGGGCGATGTCGGCATCGGCCATGACAGCCGTCTCGGTGATCTCCAGTTCCAACCGGCGCGGATCGAGACCGATCTGATGGATGATCGACAGCAGTCGGTGGCTGGTCGCCGGATCCATGAGCTGCGCCGAGGAGAGATTGAAGGAGAGGAAAAGTTCCTTCGGCCAGGAGAGTGCCGCATGCGCCGCCTTGCGCAACAGCACTTCCGCCAGAGATTCGATGAAACCGCGCTCCTCGGCCAGCGGCACGAAGACGGCCGGCGAGACATAACCGAGATCGGCATCGCACCAGCGCGCCAGGGCTTCGAAACCGACGACGGCATCGTTGCGCAGATCGACGATCGGTTGGAAATGCACATCGACTTCGTTGGCGATGATGGCATTGCGCAGCGCCTGCTCGAGCTGCGTCGCGCGCTTCATCTCCTGGGCAATTTCCTGCGAATAGACGGTGATCTGGCCGCGGCCGCGACGCTTCGAGCGATAAAGCGCCGTATCGGCGCTCTTCAGCAGATCTTCAAACACTTCCCCGGCAAAGGGATAGACGGCGAAACCGAAGGACGCGGACAGACGCACATGCCGGTCGCCGAGGTCGAAGGGCGCCGACAGCACCTCCTTCAGCATCTGCCCGACCTTCTCCGCCCCCTTGCGCTCGAAGACGAGTGGCAGGACGAAGGCGAACTCGTCGCTATCCGAACGGGTGATCGTCGCCCCCTCGGGCGCACAGGCTTTCAGCCGATAGGCCACCTGGCAGAGGATCTCGTCGCCGGCCGCCGGCCCG